>CALXWQ010000009.1 GCA_944392435.1 uncultured Clostridia bacterium | reverse complement strand
ATGCTATTTTAATTAGAACTACCGTTGCAGGACATGCTTAATTCGAAGACCTTTATCTAGTAACAGATAACCCTATAAGTTATTTGACATAATGTTTATTTAGTTGTATAATAGTATACATGTAAGCTTATAAACCTTATGTTCCATACACTAATGGAACAGCTAGACGAAAGGAGAAAAATTATGTCTAGTAGCTATTTTATCAACCTGGCAGCATGTAATCCTACCGCTTTGACGTCTCGGAGTTTTGTATTAGGCAATGAGGCACCAGATCTTTTAAAGAAGTGGAATAAGCAATGGGGGATTATAAAGACACAAGAGAAATACAACCAGTTGCGTCGTCCTGATATGCCTCAGTTTTCTGAACTTCAGGAACGCATCCAGCAAAAAGAGCGATGGTCCTACGATGAAGGGCTTCACTATGGAAAGGGTAATAACCCTCATGTAGTAAGCTGTTGGAACAGTTTGACCCCTGCCCAAAAAGAATCTCCTTTTTGGAGAGGCTACTTGTGGCATCTGCTCACCGACAAGTATGTTTTGTCTGAGCTTGATGTTGAAGGGAAACTTGAAAAAGTTATGTCTAATTATTGTGGTTCTCAGAATGACAAAGATAAGTTCCTCAAGCGTGAGGTCGCTGAGCTAGAGAAAGATTGGGGCAGATGTAATTCCCTTATCAGAGATACTTTCCCTACTTTGCGAATTACTCCAGAAGTCATCGAAATGGATATGATTCAGTTTATGGGAGACTCGCCGGTCTATGTTGATTGGTATACTCTCAGATCCGCCATCCGTTACTTGCGTAGCTTTAACCCTATGGAAGCTAATATTCCTAAGGTAATCCATGAGGTACTCGGCTAAACTTTTCTCCTTATAAGAACAGTTTTACGTTCTTATAAGCTTCAAAAGCCATCAACTTTACAGTTGATGGCTTTCTTATTTATTATACAATTCCAATAAAAGCTCCATTTCTTCCTGATTCTTCCCTGTCTGCTCTATACGAATGAAACATATATGAATTACATACTGTGCAAATCTCGCTATCTATAATATTTTCCTTTCTTAATCCCGCTTCTTCCAAAATAATCTTATTTATCAATGTAGTATCTACATTAAATTTTTGCACATTTCCTATCTTTCTTCCTTTTGCAATAATTTCATTACTTTTACCAGTATATTTAAAATTATCATAAAAAGCTTGCATAACATCTATGTCTACTTCAAAATGACACTTTTTAATGCATGGTCCAATGCAACATATAATATCTCTTGGATTGGAGCTATATACACTTATCATTTTTTCCACTGCTTTTCTCCCTATTTGCTTTAATGTACCTCTCCAACCTGAATGAACATCTGCAATAACTTTTTTGCTAGGATCATAAAACAGAAGTGAAATACAATCAGCAGATGTCGTACAAAGAAAAATATTCTTCTTATTAGTAATTAATCCATCAACCTCATCAAATTCTTCATTAGGACTATTTACAATTTCTATTTTATCTGTATGAGTTTGATGTGGTTTTACTATATTTTTGTAATCAAAGTTTAATATTTTAGCTACTTTTTTATAACTTTCTATCATATCTTGTTCATTATTCTTTGCATAAATATTGATCCCATTTTTTCTTAAAGTATATCCATGCTTTAAATTTGGGAAATCCAACAATCTCTTAAATTGCAAAATTTCAGTCCCATCTCTATCCATTTTTAACACTATCTCATCATTCATTAATTTACTTTCTCCTTTATTATTAACTATTAAGTTTAGCGGATTATTCTCTTATATGTACTAAAAATATTTATTTTTTATATTTAGTTACCATTAATTTTCACTATCTAATGGCTTTTCTTTTTTTATCTAGTAACCTCTAAACTCCGCAAATTGTCCAAAATATAATCCTTACTCTCATTACCAATATAGTTATATTGTTTTTTACAAATACCATTGTTAAAGTTACATATAGACTTATATTTGCAATACTTACATGGTGTAGCTCCTCCTTTTATTTTATAAAAAGGTTTTACATCAATATTTCCTGATAAAATCTCATTAGAAATTTGTTTTATAAGCTTATTTGCATATTTTTGTAAATTTTCAAATTGCTGTCTGGTTATTATATTATCTTTCATTTTTATTTCGCCATTTGTCTTAAGATACACAGGTATTATTTCCGAGTAGCCACTTTCTAATTTGTTATCCATTTTTCTTACAATATCTACATCTGCTAAAATTAGTCCTTTCATTTTAAATTTCTTTCTTAACTCATCTTTTATATTTTCTTCACTTATTTTTTTACTTAGTTTTTGTTCATTCAAAGTAAAATATAGCATTCCTGCTGGTATAACCTCTTCTATATTGCACACAGCATCTAAGTATGTTATTAATTGTAATTGAAGCCCTGCAATCATTTCATTTAGATTTATATCTTTGCTTGAAGATTTATAATCTATTATTCTAATATAATTTCCATCAGGTGTTTTAGCTATGTCTATTCTATCAATCTTTCCTGTTATTTCTACTTTTCTTCCATCTTCTAAATCAATTTGAATTGCTGGAAATTCCTTCCCGTTTTTAAACTCTAACTCATGCCCCATTACCTCAAAATCACTGTACTTCAAACTATCTACAATATAAATCATACAAGTTTTAATCACTCTTTTTAATCTATTTGCAAGTACCACGTATTTTGGAATACTTGTAAAAATATAGTTTTTCTTTATATTTAACTTTTCTTCTATTATTTCATCTACAATAGTGTTTATTGTATCTTCTTCTATTCTCTTAATATTAATTCCTTTATTGTCCACTTCTTCAAAAAAACTATCTATTACGTCATGCATAAATGTACCTGTATCTACAGGTTGTATTTTTAACTCTTCCCTTTCTGAAAGTTTTAATCCATACTTTAAATAATACGAAAATGGGCAAGACTGATATTGTTCTAATCTTGATACACTAGTTTTTAATATGTTTCCATACAATTTTTGAACTATATTTTTATCTATTTTTTCTGGTTGGACATTGAAATTTAAAGCTTTAAGACTATTTTCAAGCTTCCTTTTCCATTTTTCATTATTTATATAATAATTAAACACTTCAAACCATTTTTCTTCTACTTCTTTTCCATCCCTAAAATTGCTCAATTCATATAATAATGTTTCAAATGTGCTATTCTCAGTAACTATTTCACTTTGTTTTTCAACAACATCACTTTGTTCTTTTAGCATAGTAAATATTTTTTTAATTCTGCTAACTAAAACAGATGGTCTTAGCGACTTTCCTTCTAAATCAGATGATGCATATGACAAAAATAGCTTTTCTTCTGCTGTAGAAAATGCTTTATAAATATTAAAATTATCATCATAAATTTTTTCTGTTGTACCTTTAGCTAGTTCTGCCCCTTTACCTTTTAAGACTTCTCTGTCTTCATCACTAAAATATCCTTCATTTTTATTTACGCTAGGAAATATCCCATCATTTAGACCTATTATAAATACAGCTTTTACTTTATGACTCCTTGACCTATCCACATCTCCTACAATTACTTGGTCTTGAGTACTAGGTATTTTTCCAAGTCCACTATTTCCCAAACCTATTTTTAACATTTCTGCATATTTATCAAAACTTAACTTTTTCCCATCAAAAAGCGCCACCATTTCATCCAGTAACTCTAAAATAAGTTTATAACTAGTTTCATATTCTCTTGCTTTTTCAAGTTCTCCCATTTCTTCTAGTAGTTTAATTTTTTTCTCTAAATTCAAAACTATTCCATTATTTATTAAAAATTCATATAATTTAGTAGTAATTGCTCTTACTTCTTTGCTCCCTGATAATTCATTTTTTAATTCTAGTAATGGCTTAACAATTTTTTCTCTTATATGTAAAATTTTTATTTGTTCGTCTTCAGTCTCATTATAAAAATTCCATTCTCCCTTATACCACTTAGAACCTTTTATTCCCCATTTCAAGGCATAATTTTCCATTATCCATATATCTGAATCATCTATATCACTTACAAGCCCAGTTTTTAAATACTCAAATATACTTACCTCTGACCAGTTTTTCGCAAAAATATTTATTAGTGCTAACAAATATTTTACCAATATATTTTGACTTAAATCTTTTTTTTCATCTATAAATACTGGTATATTATACTCGTTAAAAATTGCTTTGCATAAGCTTGAATATCCTTCCAAATCTTTAGTAATTACCGATATATCATTGTACCTGTATCCTTTGTCTCTTACAAGCTTTACTATCTGCTCTGCAACATGTTCTATTTCAAAATATTGATTTTTAGCCAAAAATAATTCTATATTATGCATATCTTTTTCATATTTTTTGTATGGAAATTCATATATATTTTCTTCTAAATGACTTAGCTCATTACTTTTAAATCTATATAGTGTATTTAAATATATTGGTTTTTCTATTTTTACTCCTTCCTGCTTTGCAATATAATATATTTTATCTAAAGTTAATTTGTTTGAGTAAAAAACATCTGTATCTTGATTTTCACTTAATTTAGTATCATCTGTACATACAGTTATATTTATTGCATTCGCTTTAGTTAGAAGTTTCCTCACTATCTCATACTCTTGATGCGTAAAACCCACAAACTCATCTATGTATATATCTGTATTATCAAAATCATGTACATAATCTAAGTTCTCTGCAAGTATTGTCAAGCTATCATTTTCATCAATATAATCATTTGAAATTTCTTCTGTATACTTTTCATATACACTAAGCATGTCATTCATCTTAGCCTTCAAATATTTATCATCTGTATTATCCATTACATTTTTTAGATTTTCTACTGTAATACCATGCTTCTTAAACTCAGTTATTTGTGTACCAATCATTTCTATATTTTCTAAAGACTTTCCAATAAACTTTAGACTACTCTTCTGCTCAGACAAAATATTATAAATAATCATTGACTTTCCAGTTGAAGATAAGTTATTTATGTTAGCATTACCAACCTCTTTCATAACTCTATATGCCATACGATTAAAAGTTAAAACCTCAGCAGAAACCACTGATGGAGCATCAATTGAATCTAATAATTTTTTCTCTGCAGTAAAAGAAAATTGTTCAGGAGTTATAATATATATTTTTCTTTTTCCTTGCTTTATTTTCTCTGCTATTTCATTAAATATGTATGTACTCTTTCCAGTACCAGACTTACCATAAATAATCCTTAAGCTCATAACTATCTCCTTTTTTCGTTTTTAGTGCAGGTCCCCCTGCAAAAAAAATTTATTTTAGGGACAGACCTCATTTCTCCAAAAGTAGGAATCTAAGACCTGTTCCTAAATCCCACTATGCCGTATCCCTTTTCCAATAAAATAGGTATTGCTGTGCTATTCCCTCTAAATTACCGTACTTTTCTTTTGCTAACTTTTCTATATCTTTTTTATTTACCTTTGTTTCATCTTCATTTTTTATGTATAGTTCATTCATAACACGCCTTACCCATACATCTATGGGAAAAACATCAAATCTTTTTAACGTAGAAAAAAGTAGTATACAATCTGCGACCTTTGGACCTACTCCATCTAATGTGAGTAATATATTTCTTACTTTTTGTGTATCTTTTTCTTGATAAAGTTCTTTTAAATTTACTTGCTTTTCTAATATTTTGTGAGTTGTATTATATACACGTACATCTCTAAAGCCTAATCCCAAGCCCCTTAAATCTTCAACTGTTGCTTTAGATAAATTTTCTGCAGTTGGAAAAGTGTAGTACTTTTTTTCATTCCAAATAATTTCTGTTCCATATTTTTGTGACATTCTATTTATTATTCCTTTTATTCTAGGAATATTGTTATTTGCTGAAATAATAAAAGATATAATCGTTTCCCATAAATCTTGATTTAATATTCTTATCCCATTTCCATAATTTATACTGTTTGCTAAGTATTCATCTACTTTAGAAAGCTCGTTTTTTATTTTTTCATAATTTCTATTCAAATCAAAATAATCTATAACTAGTTGCTCTAAATTATCTGCACCTACACTTTTAAAAACTACTGAATTATCCACTTTTTTAACATTTATTACATTATTTTTTACTATTCCTGTATAACTTGCATCTGCTTCCTCGTCCCATCTAAAACATTGCCCACAATCAAATATGTGCTTCGGTTCAAATGATGTAGCATTTTCTAGTATGTATTGTTGTTCTTTCATTTTTATTTCCTCCATACCTATATTTTCTCACTGTTATTATACAATTCATCTGGACAAATATCTGCTTTCATTATATCATAATTATTTAATTCTTTAAATATTTTGGAAGTTTAATTTAGAAAAAAAGTATAAGTCATAATTAATAACCATATTGCTGTCTCATTTCTTTAAATGCCTCATCTGCATCTATACATTCTTCTTTTTTAAATTTCTCTTCAGATTGTTTTAATTTTTCAATTATGTCGTCAACTATTACTTAAACCCTTTTCCCCAAGCTTCTCTTGCGCTTGAGATTACTATAAATGCTCGTGGGTCTATTTCTTCTGCAATTTGTTTTATTTTAGCCGATTCTCCCCTTGATGCAACACACCAAAGTATCATTCTCTTTTCCCTTGTATACATCCCTTTTGCATAAATTGCTGTACTTCCTCTATCTAGTCTAATTCCTATTTCTTCTGCAATTTCTTTGTATTTATTTGAGACAATAAACATTGTTTTAGTAAAATATATCCCTTCAAATACTATATCTATCATCTTACCATTTAGATAAATTGCTATTGCGGAATATAACCCAATTTCAATTTCTTTAAAAAAGATAACATTTAATAATACTATAGCTATATCTATTATTACAATTAAATTACTTGTTCTATAGTTTGGTCTATATGAGCGAATTATATAAGTAAGTAAATCTGTTCCTCCAGTAGATGCATTTGCCTTTAAAACGATGGCTGTTCCCAGTCCTACTAGAATTCCACCATATATACATGCAAGAAGTCTATCTTCTGTTAGTGGATTAAATTTTTCTAAAATATCTATAAATACTGATAGAGATATTGTTCCTATTATACCTTTTATTGCTGTTTCTTTTCCTACTCTAATAATAGTCAAAATAAATAATGGTATATTTAAAATAAGCATTGTTGTTCCAAGTGGTAATTTAAAAAGGTAATAAATAATTGTTGCAATACCTGCAAATCCACCTGAAGAAAGTTGATTTGGTAGCAAAAATAAAGATGTTCCTGCTGCCATCAAAAAACAGCCTATTATTATTTCTATTAATTCTTTAAAATATTTTCTTAATAATATTTGTCTACGAGTTAATTTTTTCACTCTTTATCACCTACTATTGTTATTATTTCCAATAATAGGTTATTTTATGCAAAAATCAACTTCTTCTATGCATTAAAATAGAGAGCTAAAAATTTAGCTCCCTTTAAAATCATTCGAAGATACAATACTTTCTCGCCAAATGTACCTTTTTATCACTCCTCCCTCGAGTGCAAATACATATGATCTACCTGTTATAGGAAAAACTGTAAAACAATTTCCTAGTATTAGCTTAAGGTCTTCTTGTAAGTTTTCAGCTTTTATGCGGAATTGATAAAAATCATTTCCTACCTTGCAACAATAGTACATCTTCCTTCTACATAGTCGAATATAATCACCGTCCACATGTAAATCGGCTCGTTCCAATGCTTTTCTGCATAAATTCCTATATACATACAGTAATTTATGTTTTCTCTTTATAGACTTTTTTTCATACCACCTGTATTCCCACGCAGTAATTTTATTAAAGTCTATAGATGTCGCTATAACTCCAATAACAATAATGTTGATTATAATAGTTTCTTTTTTGTATTTACTATTGTAAAAAATAGAAATCACCATTACCGCAATCATTAATACAATAAAAAAAGTTACTAGTCTCCGAATAATTGCATCAGCAAACCCCTTCATAAAAAGCCCTCCTAAATTGTCAAACTTGCTTTTTGCTTTCTACATTTTATATCGTACTATTATACTATATTTTACATTTATTGTCAATCAGCATTTTCTATTATTTTCCATATTAAGAATCACATTTTAGTAACACATTAATCATTTTATTCATATGATTCTAAGATTTCTAATTCAAATTTACCGTGGCTTTATTTTATCGCTTTTTTCTATAACTACATCAACATCATATATATCTTTTAACTTTGTTATATTTTCCTTTTTATGCCCTATTATATTGTTTATGTTTATATCATTCGCTATTATTTTTACCTTCTTAACTTTCGCATTAACCTCTTTTATTTTATTTACTATGCTATCATACCACATGCTAGATTCGACAAGCTGTCTAAATGCTGGGTGATATGGTCCAGCTACTACGCTACTCTTCTCAGATTTAGGGTCAGATATTTCTTCCGTATTTTGAAGTCCAATCCTTATTACATTTATTTTGTTTCTATTAAATAAGTCCACAATATCTTTACATCTTTCTACTGCTTGTCCGACTGTGAGAGGAGTATAAGTTCCATTTGCATATTCCTCTGCAAGTTCTGTATCTTTTATTACTAGCACAGGATAAATTCTTACTATTTTAGGCTTTAATTTTATTAATTCTTTTGCCGTGTTTATCTCATCTTGCTTAGTACTCTCTGGAAGTCCTACCATCATTTGATGGCCTAATATGAATCCATGCATACGAATCATTTTTGAGGCTTTTTTTGCATCTTCACCTGTATGCCCTCTTTTACATCTTTGCAATATATAATTGTTAGTAGACTGTACGCCAAGTTCTATAGTTTTTACGTGGTATTTTTTCATTCTCTTAAGTATTTCTTTATCTATACAATCTGGTCTAGTAGATATTCTAATACTATTTACTAGTTTTGATTGTATATATTCTTGAACTGCTTCTAAAAGTTCTTCTTGTTTTTCTTTTTCAATTGCAGTAAAACTCCCACCAAAAAAAGCAACCTCAACATATTTATGATTATCTTTAAAATTTTTTAAATAATATTCTATAGTATCTTTTACATCTTTAGCAGTTACCATTTTTGTTTGCCCACTAATTCTTTTCTGATTGCAAAATGTACAATTATTTGGACAACCTAAATGAGGTACAAAAATTGGAATTATGTACTCTTTTTTCATCAGTCTACCTCCTCTCTTTTTTACAATTTCTGGTCAATAGCTTTCATACACTATTTTTTCATAAATTACCTTACACTATTTTTTAGATTTGTGTACACTTCTTCATTTTTTAACAGCCAAGCTCTAAAGCTTTCCTTGCTGCTTCCATTTCCGCATGTTTCTTTGTTTTTCCATCTCCTATAGCAAGTTCTCTTCCGTCTACTTCCACTTTGACTGTAAATGTTTTATCATGATCAGGTCCAGATTCTTTGATTACCGTGTATTTAATATTTACTTCCCCATTTTCTTGTAATTTCTCTTGCAATACAGTTTTAAAGTCTTTCATTCCTACATGCTTTGTGGAATTTTCAATAGCTTCTTTTAAATTAGAAATTATGAATTTTTCTGCCTCATCTAGCCCTCCATCAAAATATATAGCAGCTATTGTCGCTTCTATACTATCTGCAAGGATTGCTGGCTTATTATTTCCATTATTATTTGCTTCGCTTTTCCCGACTAAGATAAAATCACTAAAATTATGTGCTTGAGCTACTTTATATAAACTAGCTTCGCACACCACTTCTGCTCTAACCTTAGTCATTTCACCTTCTTTAAGTTTTTTGTAATTATTATAAATATATTTGCTAGAAATATATTCTAATATACTGTCTCCTAAAAATTCTAGTTTTTCATTGCTTTCCATTTTATGCTCATACGCGTATGATGTATGAGTTAATGCTTTCTTGAGTAGACTCTTATCTTTAAAAGTATAACCTATGCTCTTTTCTATTTTTTCAAAATCCATTACACTCCTCCTTTTTATTTATTCTAAATGTAATTGTCTATTATTAATATAAATTTTTTGTTCTTTATTATAGTTTGTCTAATTTTGATTCAAATTTATTAATGTTAAACTTAACTTTTTACATTATACACCTTTTTTTACTAAAAAGAAAGATTCTAAGTTAAAGTTTTTTATTAAAAGGTTCTCTGTATTTTATACAAATTAAAAATTGTATTACCAATTTGTATATGCATTTTTTGCACAAAAAAAACAAAGCAAATCAAAAGATTTCTTTGTTTTTTTGTCTTATGCTAAATGGTCTTTTATATAATCTACAACATCTCCTACAGAAACTACCTTTTCTGCATCAGCATCTGGTATTTCTATATCGAATTCTTCTTCTAAGGCCATTATTAATTCAACTATATCAAGTGAATCAGCTCCTAAGTCATCTATAAAAGATGCTTCCATTGTAACTGCTGTTTCAGCTACTCCTAGTTGTTCAACTATTATTCCTTTTACTTTTTCAAAAACTTCTTCTGAACTCATTATATAAGTTCACCTCCTTAAACATTCGTTAGTTGTTTTATCTAACAATAATACATATTAATTTAATTGTCAATATATTTTTCATAAATTTATTAAATTTTGCAATTCACATTCTATTTTTCACCAAACATTTATATTTTGTATTTTCTTTTTTTGGTTCCCAACATCGCACAAACTGTATAAACTCCACTAACGTGTGGTTAACAGTTTTGTAGCTTGTCGGTTCCCATTTTAAGTACTCAAAAAGAATAAAAAACATAAATTGTTTGGCCTATAAATATTACTTATAACCAACTTTTTGTACCATACGGTCAAAAAGCATTTAATATTTTTTTAATTTTCAGCCATTTCTTTTTTTCCTTCAAATGCCTCAATCATTTTCTCTACAGCTTTATTTTGAACAAATTGTTCTGCTTGTTTAATTGTAAATTCAAATAATTTTTCATCACTACTTCCATGTGCTTTTACAACTGGTTTTTTTACTCCTAGGAATAAAGCTCCACCATATTCTTTGTAATCTACCATTTTAGAGAATTTTTTAATTGCTGGAAGACTTGGTATAGCAGCTATTTTCGTTAATATATTGTGTTTTAAACTTTCTGTTAAACTTCTCTTTACAAATTTTCCTAAGCCTTCAACAGATTTTAAAAATACATTACCTGTAAATCCATCTGTTACAATTACATCAACTTCTCCAGAAAAAGCATCTCTTCCCTCGACATTTCCAATAAAGTTTATATCTAATTTTTCAGCATTTTCTTTTAGCAATTGATAAGCCTCTTTAGTAAGTTCATTCCCCTTTGTCTCTTCTGTTCCTATGTTTAGTAAGCCTACTGCTGGTGCTTTCATTCCAAATGTATTCTTTAAATATATGCTTGACATTTGTGCAAATTGAAGTAAATTAATTGGTTTGCAATTCGTATTTGAACCACAATCCATTAATAGTAATCTGCTTTTGTATGCTGGAAGTATCCCCGCCAAAGCTGGTCTATCAATTCCTTTAATTCTTCCTACTAAAAGTGTTGCTCCTGTAAGAAGTGCTCCTGAATTTCCTGCGGAAATAAATACGTCTCCTTCTCCAGATTTGAGCATATTAAATCCTACAACCATTGAAGAATCCTTTTTGTGCTTTATCGCTTGGGTTGGTATATCCTCCATTTCTATTGTCTCTGTTGCATTTTTTATGCTTAATCTAGGAGAGATATCGTTTATATCATCTTTTCCATATAATTCTTTAATACGGCTTTTTATTACTTCCTCTTTACCTATTAAGACTACTTTTGCTTGTATTTGATTTATTGCCTTTACCGCACCTTTTATATTGGCATCTGGTGCATTATCTCCACCCATTGCATCTAGTAAAATTATCATATTGTTTCCTCCAATAATTGTATATTTTTATATAATATATTTGCTTTATTTGTTATTAGAACTATTTCTTATATTTTGGTCTAACAACAATATTTTTACAGTTTCTATTTTATTACTTATGCAGTGCAAAGTCAATTATATTTTGAAAATTTGAACGAATAGTAGGAAATTAGCCTTACAATTTGCAACATATTAATATGGAGAAGAAGCTGTGAATAGTTGGAAAAAAGCAGAAAGCCTTATAGCCTTCTGCTTTTTTCTAATTATATAAATATTTTTGTGGATTTACCACACTTCCATTAACTCTTACCTCAAAATGTAAATGGTTACCTGTTGAGTTACCTGTTGAACCAACTGCTGCAATTACTTCTCCTGCTTCAATCTTTTCTCCTGCAGATACATACAATCTGCTACAGTGTCCATAATATGTTTGTACTCCATTTCCGTTGTTCATTTTAATAACATAACCATATCCACCACTGTAACCTGCAAACGTTACTGTACCGCTTGCCGCAGCTTTAATTGGTGTTCCTGCAGGTGCTGCAATATCTAATCCTGTATGTCCACTTGTTCTTATGCTTTCTCTATTCCCAAATCTGGATGTGATTATTCCAGATACTGGAGTTACCTGTAGATAAACTCCTTGTACAGTATGAGCATCAATTTCTCTTTGTTTTGCCTCTTCAGCTTCTTTCTTATCAACAGCATTTTCTATTGATGAACTTACTCTTGATTTGGCTAATTTAACTGAGTTTTGTATCGTCTTATCTGTAGTAATCTTTTCTGTAATACCTATATCTAAATCTATTTTGTCTTCATATTTTTCTGTCATTTCATCAACTATTTTTTCAGCTTCATCTAAGCTTGCTATAATGGCTTTTTCTTCGCCATCTATTGTCACGGCATATAATTTATAGGTAGTTTCAGCCTTCGCCTCTAATTGTCCTAATATTACATCTTCATTTGTTTGCTCTGCTTTATTAACAAATTTCAACTGATATTCAGGCATATCTTCAATAATTGTATATAATTTTGATTCTTCTTCTTTATTTAATATTTCATTTACTTTTGCTTCAAACTCATCTTTATTTGCTACATACCCTACAGTCTCTCCTGCTATCGTTACTTCACAAAGCATATTGAATTTGAAAAAAATTATTACCATCATTATAAACAGTGCAATTGCTACTATATTTATAAGTCTAAAAATTTCTTTTGTGTAGTATTTAATCTTCCTGTTTAAAATATAATTTCACACTCCTTTTTTTGACGTGACACAAAGTTAATTATACTATATATTCTATTCAATTTCAAATTATATATTCTATTTTTTTTCAAATTTGTCATTTTTAAGACATTTCGTGCATTTCGCAAATCAAATTATCATATGCATTGCTCTATTTTCCTCGGTTTTTCTCCGTTTTTCTCACTTTTTTGCACATTGACAAATGGTTAAAATTACTATCTTTGCCTAATTTTGTCATTTTTTCGTTTTAGGGACAGACCTTTTCGCGACATTTTCGTTGTAGGACAATTTGGATTGGCTTAATTCTCCTAATTGTCCTACCTGTCTTTATTATATAATTATATCTTCATTTAATAATAAAATATATTTTGGACAAACTGAGTCCGTCTCTAATTATCCTAAATCTTAGGTGTGTCCCGTTTGTTTCAAATTTGAAACAAATGCTCCGTCCCCTTTGTTTCATCGAACGTTTGATCCGTCCCCTTTGTTCAAAAATCACTCTTTTTCCGAATTTCATCTCATTTAATTTCTTCTGTGCCTCTATAATAACAATTGGAAGTATTGAAATTCCGATTGTATATAACCATTGTATACCATTTAGTGGTACTAGCTTAAATACATTTGCAAATACTGGTACCATTACAACAACTACTTGTAATAATGTGCCTAGTACAAATGCTCCTATTAAGTATTTATTTTCAAATAATCCAACTTTAAATATCGATTCATCGCTCTTGACATTAAAGCTATGTACTAATTCAAGCATTCCTAATGCTACAAATGCCATGCTTCTCCCTACTTCTAAGCCATAGAGATTATTTCCTATGCTAAATATAAGTAGTGTGAGCATTCCAAGCATTGTTCCCTCTACAAATATTTTGCCCCATAATCCATCTGCAAAAATACTTTTCTTAGCGTCACGAGGTTTTCTGCTCATGATGTCCTTATCAGGTGGCTCTAACCCAATTGCTATTGCTGGTAGAGAGTCTGTAACTAAATTAACCCACAAAAGTTGTATCGCCAAAAGTGGTGCTTTCATTCCTAAAAGTAGTCCTACAAATATAGTTACAATTTCTCCAATATTTGTAGCAATTAAAAAGTGAACTGCTTTTTTTATGTTTTCGAAAATATTTCTTCCTTGTTTTACAGCCTCAACAATTGTAACAAAATTATCATCTGTTAAAATCATATCAGAAGCATTTTTTGCAACATCTGTACCATTTTTTCCCATTGCAATTCCTATATCAGCTTTTTTTAGTGCAGGTGCGTCATTTACACCATCTCCTGTCATTGCAACTACTGCACCAGTTTTTTGGAATGCTTCAACTATTCTTACTTTGTGTTCAGGTGAAACTCTTGCAAAAACAGAATATTTCGAGATATTCTTTTCTAATTCTTTCTGTGGTATTTCATCAAGTTCTTTACCAGTTATTGCCAAATCATTTTTCTTCAGTATTCCCAAATCTTTTGCTATTGCCTTAGCTGTTGCAATATGGTCGCCTGTTATCATTACTGTTTTTATTCCAGCTTTTCTACATGTCGCAACAGCTCTTTCTACACCTTCACGTGGTGGGTCTATCATTCCTATCAATCCTACAAATGTAAGGTTGTTTTCAATTGTTTCACTATCAATATTAGTTGGAAGTCTTGGCATTTGAGAATATGCTACTGCAATTACTCTTAAAGCATCATCTGCCATTTTACTATTTATTTTCTCTACTTTTTCCATTATTGACCTATCCAGAGAAAGTATTTCCCCATTCAAGAAATACTTTGTACAATGCTTTAGAAGTACATCTGGTGCACCTTTGGTAATTGTTATGTATTGACTATCTTTAAAAATCTGGCCTATTGAACTACTATTTTCTGTATTATTAAAATTTCGTGCACTATAATTATTTTGTATCAATAACTGTTCTCCTTCTTTTGTATTTACAAACATATGCCTATCTATATTTCCTATTTTTTCATTAGTATATGAATTTATCTCACTTCCACTCACTACCTTATGTATTGTACTCATCATTTTTCTTTCTGAGTCAAATGGTATGTCATTAATCCTAGCAAACTTTTGATACAGTCGTTCTTTAAACTTTCCTTGCTCTTTTGCCGCATTTACAATCGCAAGTTCTGTGGCTTCCCCCACATCTTCTTCAACATCTGTACACATTGTTCCAAGTTCTAATATGAAGTCTCTCTGAAAATTAAGGCTCTCTCCTTTTACATCCATCACTTTTGTAACTTGCATTTTATTTTGTGTTAATGTGCCTGTCTTGTCCGAACAAATCACGCTACTGCTACCTAGTGTTTCTACTGCCGGCAATTTTCTTATTATAGTATTCTTTCTTGCCATTCTAGTAACACCTATTGAAAGCATTATAGTTACTATTGCTGGTAATCCTTCTGGGATAGCAGCTACTGCTAATCCTACTGATGTCATAAACATTTCTATTGGCTCTATCTTTTTTAATACTCCTATTACAAATATGATAGCACAAATTACTAAGCAACCCATTCCCAATGTCTTTCCAACTTCTCCAAGTTTCTTTTGTATTGGTGTCTCTGGTGACTCATTTGTAATAATCATTTTTGCAATTTTTCCTACTTTTGTATTCATACCTATATCTGTAACAATTGCTTCTGCATGTCCATTTACTACAATCGTATTAGCAAAAGCCATATTTAAAGTATCTCCTAAAGCTGTTTTCTCATCTAACAACACATCAGCATCTTTTGTTACTGGAACTGTTTCGCCTGTTAAGCTTGATTCCTCAATTTTTAGGTTATAGCTATTAATTAATCTACAATCTGCTGGAACAAAATTTCCCGCTTCTAGCAAAACCACATCTCCGGGTACAACTTCTGTTCCCTTGACAGTATATATCCTGCCATCTCTCCTTACCTTTGCAACAGGTGCTGACATATCTTTAAGAGCCTCTAAGGACTTTTCTGCCTTTGCCTCTTGAACTAGTCCCATAATTGCATTTAACACTACAATTGCTACAATAATGATGGAATCTATGTAATCATTCTCTCCCTGTACAAAAGAAATACCTGCTGAAATTATTGCTGCAATTAAAAGAATTATTATCATAAAATCTTGAAACTGCTTTATAAATCTTACCAAAATGCTTTCTTTCTTTTGCTCATCTAGCTTATTCGGTCCATGCTTATTATGCCTTTCTTCTGCCTCTTCTTTTGATAGACCTTGTCCTATGTTTGTCTTAAGTCTTCTTGCAACCTCATTAATATTAAAAGACTGCCACATATATATCAACTCTCCTTTGTTTTTAGGTTATATTAATATATATGCAGCAGTATTAAATTTTATGCCTATTTTCTTCCGGTATTTGTTTTATGCCAGAAAAGATTTCTGGTATTTGTTTTTTCCTTCACTTAAATATTCTAAAAATTCTTTACACCCTTCAACTATATCATTATATGTTGCTTCAAAATTTCCTGTATACCATGGGTCTGCAATGTCTCTAGGATTATTAGTAAAGTCGAGTAATCGATGCACTTTATTTTCTTTGTCCTCTCCTACTATTCTTAATATATTTCTTATATTATAACTTTCCATTCCAATGATGTAATCATATTTGTTATAGTCTTCTCTTCTTAATTGTCTTGCTTTATGTTTAGAATATAGTACACCTTTTTCATCTAATTTGTCTTTTGCACCATAGTGCATATCATTTCCAACCTCTTCATTACTAGTTCCAGCAGAAGAAACTGTATATTTTTTCTCTAATCCCTGCTTTTTCACTAAATCCTTAAAAATAAACTCTGCCATTGGTGACCTACAAATGTTTCCTAAACATACAAATAATATCATTTTCATGCTTTTCTCCTTTAATCTGTGTAATTTGGGTCTGTCTTCAGTTTCATAAACCTTTGCTAAAATTAGTTGAGAAGGAATTGTGCTTTTGGCTAGGCAAACGAGCAAGAAAACCCGTACTTGTGTAGTACTGCTAAAGGATTTTCATAGCAAAAGTTGCCACCTCCCCAAAGTGCAATTCTTTTCAACTTCCCAACTTCATTGAAAGCAACTTGCTAACTCCGTTCTCCTCCATGGTTACGCCGTATACTGTGTTTGCTGCTTCCATAGTTCCTTTTCTATGTGTTATTACTAAAAATTGTGTTTCTTTGCTAAATTTCTTTAGGTATTCTGCAAATCTATATACATTTACATCATCTAGTGCTGCTTCGATTTCGTCTAGTACACAGAATGGTGCTGGGTTTATTTTTAGTATTGCAAATAGAAGTGCTATTGCTGTAAATGCCTTTTCTCCTCCTGACAAAAGCATCATGTTTTGTAGTTTTTTTCCTGTTGGTTGTACATGGATGTCTATTCCACACTCTAGTACATTGTCCTCATCTTCTAGTCTTAATTCTGCTTTTCCTCCACCAAATAATTCCACAAATGTTTCATTAAAGTACTTGTTTATTAATTCAAATTTTTCTATAAATTGTTCTTTCATTGTTTGAGTCATATCTGAGATTAAATTTCTTAGTTTTGTTGCTGTGCTTTCTAAGTCTAAACGTTGTTCGCACATGAAGTCATATCTTTCTTTAGTCTTTTTATATTCCTCTATTGCGTCAACATTTATGCTTCCAAGTTCTTTTATTTGGTTACGCAAAACATTTACATCTCTTGCCGCTTTTTGAACATTTTGTGGTTTTGGATAATCTTCTGCATTGTTAGGAGTCAATTCGTATTCTACCCACAAGTTGTTTACCACTTGTTCTAAGTCCTGCTCTAGCTTTGTTTTTCGTACATCTAATTTTATAATTTGTCCTTTTATATCTTCTATTACACTAAATTGCTCAGTAATGCTTGCTTCTGAAGTTTTTAATTTTTCGCTTTTTTCAGTTCTATCTTTTTTCAATTTTTCTACTATATTAGAGCTATTTTCTACATCTGATTTAATCTTTGCAATTTTGTTTTCTAAATCTGTGATTTTTTGCTCTAGATTTGCATTTTCTTCTAAAACTTCATTAATGTTCTTTTCCTTATTTTCTATAGATACTTTATTACTATCAATATCTTGTTTTATTCTTTCTACCATTTCGTCAATTGATGTTCCACTTTCATCAAAAGAAGATACAGATATTTTTAAATTTGTGATATCGAAATTCAAGTCATCTATATATTTTTGATTGTCCTTATTATTTAACGCAAATTCTTCCACTATTTTGCTTAATTTTTCTATTTCTTCTTGTAAGTAATTGGTTTCTTCTTGTTTTTCTTCTTTTTCTGTTCTATTATCAATTTTTTGCTTTGCTAATTCCTCTAATTCTTTCTTTAACTTCTCACGTCTTGCTTCTAGTTTAGCAATTCCATCCTCTATATTTAGCATCTTCTGGTTTTCTGCTGCATATGTAACTTCTATGTCTTGCAATTCTTTTTCTAGTCTTGTTACTTCTTCTATTACATCAGTTACAGACTCTGTATATTCTTTCTTTTCTTTAGTAATCTTTTCTATTTTGCTATTTATCTCTTTTATAGATTTTTCTAATTCCTCTATTTCTCTACTTCTTCCCAAAATATTTACTGTTTTAGTTTGAATAGAGCCACCAGTAATTGCACCTGTATTACTTATAATATCTCCCTCTAATGTAACTATTCTAAAAGAATATGAATTCATTTTTGCCATTTGAATAGCAGTATCCATATTTTCTACAATTAAAGTTCTTCCTAAAAGATTAAGCACAATTTGCTCATATTTTTTATCGCATTTTACTAAATCTGATGCAACTCCTATTACGCCATCAACATTGTTTCTTATAATTCTATCTAACTTTTTCCCTTTAATTGATGATACTGGTAAGAATGATGCTCTACCTAATTTGTTGTTTCTTAAATGCTCTACTAATTTTTTTGCATCTTCTTCTGTATCAGTTACAATGTTCTGTAATGCTTGTCCTAAGCACATTTCAATGGCAGTTTCGTATTTTTTATCTACTGAAATTAAATTTGCTAGAACTCCATTCATTCCTTTATTAAGATTAGCATCTTTTTCGCAATCTACAAGTAATGCTTTTACACTTCTCAAATATCCTTCTTTTTCTTTTTCAGTCTCAATTAAGAATTTTAATCTTGAATCTTTCATTCTTGCATCATAATTTAAATTGTTTAGATTCATATCAAACTCTTTTATTTTTGCCATGCTCTCTTCTTTTTTACTAGATTTCTCTTGCAATGCCTTAGTAATTTCGTTTTTCTTATGCTCTATTTCATAAAATGATTTTGACTTCTCCTGTTTATCATCTCTTGCACTATCTATTTCTAATGTCAAACTATCAATCTCATTTTTAGTAGTCTTTTCTCTTTTTTCTATGTTTTCCAAATTTGTATCCAAACTACTTATCTCAGACGCAATTTCATATTTTCTATCAGTATGCTTTTCTATCTCCTGCTTTTTTCCCTCTATTTCTAACTCTTTGTCAGACAATTTTTTAGTTAATTCATCTAACTCTTTTTGCTTTTCATCTAATTCCTTTTGGAATTTTTCTCTGTTTTGAGATAGATTTTCCTTTTTATCTAACTTTTGTTTTTGCTCATCTTCTAATTCTATAATTCTTTGTTTTACTTCTTCAATTTCTTTTTCTAATCTTTCTTTGTTCCCTTTATTATTCTGTATTCTTTCTTTTGAAATGCCAATTTCGGAATTTATCTTTTCTATCTTATTTGTGCTTTCAAAACCTAAGTTTTGCATTTCTTCAATTTTAGCAGTAATCTCGTCAATTTGCTCTTTTAATTCTTCCTTTGCATCTTGCAAATTAATCATTTTCTGATTTTCCGCCTCATTTTGCCCTTCTACTATTTGAATATCTTCTACTATTTTTTCTAACTTTTCCTTGTATTCACTAATATTATGTAAAAATAGCCCTACCTCAATATTCTTTAGTTCTTCACGTAACTCCAAATACTTTCTAGCTTTATCTGACTGCATTTTAAGAGGCTCTATATTTGCCTCAATCTCAGATAAAATATCATTTATTCTAAGTAAATTAAGCTTTGTTTGCTCAAGCTTTTTCTCAGACTCAGCCTTTCTAGTTCTATACTTTACAATACCTGCAGCCTCTTCAAATATCTTTCTTCTATCCTCTGATTTATTGCTCAAAATTTCATCAATCTTACCTTGCCCAATAATGCTATATCCATCTTTTCCTATTCCAGTATCCATAAAGAGCTCTAACACATCTTTTAATCTGCAAGGTACTTTATTTATATAATATCCTGTTTCACCACTTCTGTATAGCTTTCTTGTAACAGTAACTTCGCTGTACTCAATAGGAAGCTTTCCATCAGTATTATCAATAACCATAGACACTTCTGCAAACCCAAGCGACTTTCTCGCTTGAGTACCAGCAAAAATTATATCCTCTGACTTTGACCCTCTCAAAGACTTCATACTTTGCTCTCCAAGTACCCATCTTATAGCATCAGAAATATTGCTCTTTCCAGAGCCATTTGGACCAATAACCGAAGTGATACCACTTTTAAATTCTAAAATTGTTTTATCTGCAAAGGACTTAAATCCTTGTAATTCCAATCTTTTTAAATACATATTGTTCTCCTTTTGTTTATCGTAACAATTATATAGCACTTTTAGCTTTTTTTCAACAAGTTTTGTGTTTTTTTATAAGGAGTGGGTTACAGGATAATTGTTTTATTAGTTTTGCTGTGCTAAAATACAGGTAGTAGGAATTTTTAAAAATGCCTACTACCTGCGTTACAGAATAAATAGTCTACAAACCATTATCTATTTGCCAAAATTCTTATACTGCTTTCATTTTGCATTCTTTTCCTTTGAATGCAAATACCATCTTTGTTATATTTGTAAATCCTCTTTCTCGTAAATTACTTTCGTAATCTTTTTCTTCTATTTACTTTATTTCCTATTCTATATACATCATACCATTTCTTTATTTATTCTTTTTCTCCTTGTATATCAAAATCTGATATTACTTTATCTATTTCATCTAATGTTATTCCAGAGTCATCTGCAAATTTTACCATATTGGATGATAGAAACCAATAAGCATTTTGTCAAAACAGAGTTTATGCTAATACTCACACCTTTTCCACATATACCTTATCATTTACTGCTACTACTGTATATTTGTATAAGTTTGGAATTTCTTTTATCTCCTCAAACTCGCCATATTCCTCTATTTGCTTTTTGGCTTCTTTCTGTTTCTCCTCTAGTCTTGCTTCCTCGCTTTTCTTCAAGTATTTGAACTCTATCATTACTGCTTTGTATCCTTTTTCTTGGTCTTTTGGGATTAGCAATATGTCTGGATATTTTCTTTGTACTTCCATTTCTGATTTTAATCTAAATATTTTTAGGTTCATTGCTATACAATAAAATATTAGCTTTACATATTTTTCATCGAATTTTACTAAATCTCTATTTGATAAGTTCTCTAAATATTTATGCATTAATTCTATTATTTTATCTATTTTCCCTTCTAGTGCTATTTCTCTTAATATTTCATTATAGTCACTTTCTGTTATTTGTAAATCTGTTGCTTTATTTAATATTTTTATAAAATAGTCTGAGTATATTTCTTTCATTACTCTATTTGGTATTTTTAGCTCTGGTTTTTCAAATTCTTCCCCTGCTATTGTTAGATATCCTAGGTAAAATAGCATTGATACTAATTCTTTTTCTCCAAATTCTATTGCTGGGTTAAACTTTTCTGTTATCTCACTTACTATTCCTTCTCCTGATACTGTTTTTTCTATTATTTTTTCTCTTTCTTCTCCTTTGCATAGGTCTAGCATCTTTCCTAGTTTGCTATAATCGCTTGCTATGTTTACATCTATTAGTTGTGTTGGTATTTCTTTAAATCTTACATAATCTTTTAGAAAATATAAACACATATTTGAATTATATATTTTTTCTTTTCCTTTTATTGAAAACTTATATCCATCGTAGTTTTCTTTCATTATTGGTAAAAGCTTGTTCTGCTCCTCTTTTTCTATTTCTAATTCTTCCATCATTTTTTCTAGTTCATCTTTTGTAAAGCCTATCATCTCATTAAATTCCCTATCTTGGGTTATATCTGTTCCTATATTAAATCCTGATGTTAGGCTATCTAATGTTATTGGCGCTACTCCTGTTATAAATATTCTGTCTATTACGCTTTCTGTTCCTTTTTTTAGTATTTCATACCATTTCCTTACTTTGCCATTTTTTGATACCAGATTTTTAAATTGGTTTGTATTAAATCCTAATAGCTCATTTGCAAAATGGTCATACTCATCTATTATTACATAAATTTTTTCTTCTCCCTTTTGTACTTTAAATGCTTCTATTAAGTTACTTAATAATCCCTCTGGTGTTAGTTCCCAATTTACATAAAAGTCCATTTTGTATTTGTTTACAAATCCCTCTATTGGAATTGCTATCATTTCTTTAAAACCTTTCATTGTTGTTTCTTCATTGCTTGTATCTATTCCAGAAAAATTAAATTTTAGTATATGATATTTGTTTTTTAACTTTGTTGGGTGCTGTCCTATATACGTTCCTCCAAATAATCTTTCAAATTTATTTGCTTTTGCTACATCATAGTAGTTCTCCAATGTGCTTGTAAATAGTGTCTTTCCAAATTTTCTTGGTCTCAAAAACATTATTCTTTTTTCTGCTAAATTTTCTATTTTTTCTATATATTCTGTCTTGTCTATATAGTAATAATCATCTTCTATTAGTTCTTCATAATTGCTTATTCCATATGGTAATTTTTGCATTTCTATCACCTTCTACAATTTTATGGTTGTAAAATTTATTACTTTTTGCGTACACCAGTATTATTTTAACACATATGTGTCCTTTTTGCTATATATTAATTAAAAAAAGTGATAAATTGGGGGCCTACTCCCAATTTGTCACTTTTTTCTGTTTTTCCATATAATTTCCTTTTTCCTATTTATCATTACACCCTTCATCTGATAGTTTCTTACGAAGCTTTTATCAGATGAATGGATGCCGCGTTATTTACATAACGCTTATTTTATTTCTAATTTTTTACAAAATTAGAAAGTCGAGCCCAGGCGTACGTAAAAGTGGTTGCTTGGTAGATAGTTGGCGAACATGTATCTAGCGAAGAAGTCTGCGTTTCATGCAAAGTATTTACCGTTCTGCGAAGGCGACCAATAACCACAAAAAAACCTATTACTTTTGTGACATTTTTCCTATGATACATTGCTCTTGTTAAAATACTCTATCATATGAACTATAGTATCTTGGTTATTTGGTTTAAGTGTATCAAAACCAAATAATGCACTATTTATTTCTCTCTTACCTTTTATATTAAGATATTCACTAAATATATCGTCTAAACCTATATTGAAGAGATTACATATTTTAACTAATACTTCATATGATGGTTTTGATCTGTCTTGTTCAATATCTCCTATATATCTAGGTGAACATTCAACTGCTTCTGCTAATTTTTCTTGAGTGTATCCGTGACTTTTTCTGATGGCTTGAATATTTTTACCGATTTTTATTACCCCTGCTTTTTTCATAATATAGCCCCTTCTCATATAAATTTACATTTATATAATAGCAAAGGTAATCATTATATAGAACGAATTATTTACGTATTTTGTACTTATTTGTTTCTGTTTACGTTGTATTAAAGGTTAATTTTACTATTTTCTTTCCAATTGGTTCTATTTTTCAAATTTATTAATTATTTCTTCTGCAGTAATAAATTTCATCTTTCTATTTTCCATTAAAATTTCTCCTCCTACTATAGTAGTATCAACACTTCTCCCGTCAGTATTATATACTAAGTTTGATATAATATCATTATTTGGAATAGTTTTTATATTGTCCAATCTTGGCATTAAATCTACAATTATTATATCTGCTTCTTTTCCTTCTTCTATACTTCCAACTTTATTATCAAGTCCCAATAGTTGCGCTCCACTAATTGTTGCCATCTTTATAATATCTTTTGAAGTAATTCTTGCCTCATTTTCATGTATACCGCCTTGTGCTAAAGCTGCTATTTTCATTGTTTCAAACATGTCTAAATTATTTCCAGACCCTTGACCATCAGTTCCTAAAGCTACATTTATTCCATTATATAAATATTTTGTAACATCTGCTATTTTACAGCCAAGTCTAAAGTTGGAAATAGGATTATGTGCGATTCCGCAATCCATAGTTTTCAATATTTCTATGTCTTCATCACTTAGCTTTACTCCATGTGCTAATATTGTATGAATTCCATCAAAGTATTTTTTTAATACTTTTGATGCTGTACTTCCATGTAATTTTTTTATATCTTCTATTTCACTTATGCTCTCTAAAAAATGAATATGCACTGGCAAATTGTATTTAAGAGCTAGTTCTCTGGACTTTTCTAAAACTTTTCCTGAACATGTATATAATCCATGTGGAGAAACTGTGTATGTAATCAAATTGTTATTTTTGTCTCTGGTTTCAAATAAATGTATAAACTCATTTATTCTATTTTGTGATGCTTCTTGTCCATCATTATCCATTAAAACTCTTGTGATAACTGCTCTCATCTTTGACTTAGTAAGAGCTTCTCGTATCTTTTCTGAGAAAAAATAATGATCATTAACACAAGTTGTACCAGTTGAAATCATCTCTAAAATTGAAAGCATACTCGCATTGTATACATCTTCCTCAGTTAATCTTGCTTCAATTGGCCATATTTTTTCATTCAACCATGTATATAAGTCACATCCTTCAAATGTACCTCTAAAAATGCTCATTGCAATATGTGCATGAGTATTTATTAAACCTGGCATAACAACTTTGTGACTTGCATCTATCACTTTTTCATTTTCTTGTGGCTTTATGTTCTTTGCTAATTTTTCTATTTTACTTCCTTGTATTTTTATGTCTAACTCTTTTACTTTAACATCATTATCTTCAAAAATTATAACTTTTCCATTTTTAATTAACATTACACTCCACTCCTTTTGCTTAAGTGTACACTATTTCAAACAGTATTTCAAGTTTTTCAAAAAATTCAATGCTAGTTATGGTTGCTAGATAATGGTTAATATGAATTATAAGTCCGCGCAGGGAGCTTCTAATTAAAATAGCTGAGCGGAGCAGGGAGCTCCGTCGGGACGTAGTGAGGCTATTTTAATTAGAACTACCGTTGCAGGACATGCTTAATTCGAAGACCATTATCTAGTAACTAGTTATGTTACAGAATAATGCTTTTTTAAAATTCAAGAGATTCATATAGTATGTATTTTTTGAAAATTCTCCTGTTACATTAAATTAAATGCCACTATAGGGATGACACCTATAGTGACATTTAATCATAAAACTGATATTAATCTCCAGCTAAAACCAATATACCTAATTTATAACCTAATATACATTGCTGTATAAATAAGCTAATCACCAAATATATCAATCAGTTGCTCGACTATAAATGCAC
>CALXWQ010000008.1 GCA_944392435.1 uncultured Clostridia bacterium | reverse complement strand
GGCAAGAAATACATAAAAAGAATAAAAAGTATTATGCTGTGATTAAGCCAGAGCATTCATATATTTAGCCTAAAAAAATAATTGCGCTTTTATAGTTCATGTCTAACGCTTTTATAAAAAGTAAACAATGTATTTTTGAATTTATGGTTTTCGGCTACCAACTGCGTACAAACTGTATAAACTTCACATGCGTTTAGTTTAACAGTTTGCAAACTTGTCGGTTCCCACCTTAAGCACTTCAAACCATAAATTCAAAAATACATTGTTTACAAAAATGAACAGCAACAAATCATATATAAGGAGACGAAGATGCTTAGTGTACTAGAAGTAAAAAGAAAATTACCAAAAGTTTTTGTGGACAAGTTATATGAAAATTTTTCTCCACTTACTGTAGATAAAATTTTATCAGGTATGTCTGGAGAGAGAAATACTACATTAAGAGTAAATACAATTAAAAGCAATATTCAGGAAGTAATGAATATATTAAAACAAAATGCAATCAAATTTGATAGAGTATCATGGTATAATGATGCTCTGATTTTGAAGAATTGTACAGAAAAGCAAATTCAGAAATTGGAGATATATGAAAAAGGATGCATATATTTGCAAAGCCTATCAAGTATGATACCTCCTTTAGTATTAAATCCAAAGGAAAATGAAAAGGTATTAGATTTAACAGCAGCACCAGGAAGCAAAACTACACAAATGGCAGCAATGATGAATAATAAAGGATATATTTTTGCAAATGAATTAGATAGGTTAAGATGTGAGAGACTAAAATACAATCTGGAAAAACAAGGTGCTAAAATAGTAGAGGCAAATAACGGAAGAGGAGAAAGCATAGGAAAACAATATGAAAATTATTTTGACAAAGTATTACTAGATGCGCCATGTAGTGGAGAAGGAAGATTTTTAGCAACAGATGCACGAACATATAAAAGCTGGTCAGAAAGGACAGTAAAGGAACTAGCTAAACTACAAAAGAAACTACTAAAGAGTGCATATCTTGCACTAAGGCCTTGTGGAGAGATGGTATATTCAACATGCACTTTAAATAAAGAAGAAAACGAGGAAATATTAGAATGGACATGTAATGAGTTGGATATTGAGATACTTGATATAGAAGCCAAAATAGCAAAAGATGTAGCTACATCAAAAAATATAGTACCTGCAGTATCTGATATAGCTAACATAAAGAAAGCTTTAAGAATATTGCCATCTAAAGAAACAGAAGGATTTTTTGTAGCACGACTTAGAAAAAAATAGTTTTAAGTACAGGTATGAAAAACGAAAAAAATTGTCAAAAGACATTCACACAGACCGATAAATTTTCGCTTCAGGGACTGCATTTGTGAAAAAAATAATGTAGGAGAAGATAAATGCAAGAACTAAAATATATAAATATTAAAGATAAGAATATTCCAATAATTATACGAAGTTATAAAAGTTCTAAGTATTTAAAAATGTATTTTAAAGCAGATGTATTATGTGTAAGTAAGCCTAAATACGTTAGTATGAAAAATACCATGGACTTCATAAAAGAAAATGAGGATTACATTTATAAAAAATATACAGCTATAAGTAAAAATAAAGAATTCAAATTAAAAAAATGGGAAAGTGGAGAGACTTTCTCATATAAAGGAGAAAAATATACTATAGAAAGTGAAGATACAAATGAGTACAAAATACAAATAAAATTTGATGAAAAGAATAAAGCTATACATTTATCATATCCGGTTGAACTTGATGAAATAGAAAGAAAAGCATACATTGACAAAGGGATAAAGAAAATTTTGAAAAATAATACTGAATTTTTATTAGAAGATAAAGTTCCATATTGGAGCAAAATTACAAATATTCCATATAAACAATTCAAAGTAAATGATGCTACTAGTAAGTTTGGAAGCTGTATACCTAGTACAAAAATTATGCATTTTTCTTCAAGACTTATAATGCTTCCAGAAGACAAAATAGATGCTATAGTCGTACATGAACTATGCCATATAGTTCATCCAAATCATAGCAAAGATTTTTATAATCTAGTAAAAAAATACATACCAAATTATGATGAGATTAATAAATGGCTAAAACAAAATGGGAAGACAATCATGTTTTGATGTATGCATCGTAAAGAATTGATACCGAGAAGAAGTATATATTTTTTATTTTTATTTCCGGCCCCCAACTGCGTACAAACTGTAAAAACTTCGTTTAACAGTTTGTAAACTTGTCGGTCCCCACCTTAAGCACTCCAATAAAAAGAAAAAATATATACTTCTTCTCTAAAAAACAAATATGTAAATTGCAACACCAATTGTGAAAGTTTTGTGAATTTTAGCACTCTACTATTGACATTGCTAAAAATGGGTATATAATATACGTGTAAAAAGAAAAAGATACTTTTTCATATGCATATGTTAATCAAAATTTAACATATTAACAAAAGGTGTCACACATATTAAAATAAGAAAGGAAGTTGATTTTTATGATGATGGTACCAAGAAGAAGAAACGAATTTGATTTATTCGACGAGATGTTTAATGATCCATTTTTTACAAGAGGTGAAAGCAAACTAATGAAAACAGACATTAAGGAGAAAAAAGATCATTACGAATTGGAAGTAGATTTACCAGGATATGAGAAGGATGACATTAAGATTGAATTATCTGATGGATACTTAACAGTTCATGCAAGTATGAATAAAACAGTAGATGATGAAAAAGATAGCAAATATGTACACAAAGAAAGATATGTAGGAGAATGTTCTAGAAGTTTCTATGTAGGAGATAATGTTAAAGAAGAAGATATAAAAGCAAGCTTTAAAAATGGAACACTAAAACTAACATTACCAAAAGAAAAACAAGAGAAACTAGAAGAAAAGAAATATATTGATATTGAATAAGCAAAACAAGCAATTGGGGCCAGAGACCTCAATTGCTTGTTAGACTTATAATTCTTTACACATTGAATTATAAGTTCGTTCTTTTAAATCTAAAATAGCTTCTTTCTTTCCAAGTAATTTATTGGGATAAATTGGTTTTTGAATTACCAATGTTATAGTAGTTCTAGTTTTTATGAAATTATTTATTCTTTTAGGTTTATTAAATTTTATTACCATAGGTACTACAGGTACATTATTTCTTACAGCAAAGTCAAAAGCTCCATTCTTGAAATGCCTAATTTTATCATAGTGTGGCCACAAAGAGCCTTCTGGATAAAAGTGTACAGTTTTATTATTTTGCAAAACTTGATCAATTGAGTCCATAAATGCTTTTGTGTATCGTATGTTTTGAGGGATAGGAACTGTATTTAAAAGTTTTATAATTCTACGTACAACTGGTATCTTAAAATTTGTCTCTAATGAAGTAAAAAATGTTTTATTTGGAGAATTTGCAAGTCCAACAAAAGTACAATCCATAGGATGTACATGGTTAGACACTGTAACTTTTCCAGAGGTAATATTTTCTACATTTTCTTTTCCTTCTATCTTAAAGCCAAAAAAGAATTTGTTAATAATATGTAATAGAGGATAAGCGATAATATATAATAGATTAGAAAATGTGTTAAATATAAAATTATCATTAACAAATTTGAAATCTTCATCTATTTCAAATTTACATGGTTGCCAAAAATGTAATATGTGAGAATCTTCAGGAATATTTTCTTCTTCTTTTTTATTAATATTCTCTAATTGCATCTTCAAACATCTCCTCCATCTTTTTGATACTATCTTTTAACCTATAATTATTAGCATGCTGAGAGTACTTTAATTCCATTTCCTTTCTATAATCTTCATTTTCAATCCAAAAATCTATTTTATTTGCTAAATCTGTACTATTTCCAGCTTCAAACAAGCTTTCTTTTACTATAGCGAATTGCTTTGTAGCAGAGTTTGGACTATTAGCTATAATAGGGACATTTCCACATGCAAAAGCTTCAATACAAGAGATAGCCTCAATTTCTGCATCTGCACTATGTACATACAAATCGGTAGATTTTAGTAGATTTATTAAATCTTCAGTATTATAGAATTTCATAACTGGTGGATTTACTAGTTTTTCTCCTAACTTCCTATATTTTGCTTCTTTAGGTCCTCTTCCAGCTAGTACTAATTGGATTTTGTCTGCATATTTAGATTTTGAAATTGCATCAATTAACACGTCTTGTCTTTTTTCGTTAGAATATCTGCCTATCATACTAATTACAAATTTATCTTTAAATTCAGGAAGTTTTTCTTTGCCATAATATCTAAACTCTTCATCTACACCATTTGATATAACATGAAGTTTTGCTGTATACCCATGCTTTTTAAGTTCATTTGCAATAAACTCACTTGGACAATGTATATGCGTAAAATGATTAAAAAATGAATCTCTATAATGTGTATAAATCAAATCATTTACTTTAGTTTTAGTTCCAAGACCAATGGTATATGTAATATTTTCAGGTTGTACATGGAATGCAGAAGTATGAGGAACATGAAGCTTTTCACATATTTTGAGACCTGATTTGGATAAAAGAAATGGCATATAAAAATGTACAACATCAACACTAGAAATTGCTTTTTCAAGAATTTCTGTATTTGGAATTGCAAAGCTCATTCCTTGAGATTTAATAATATGAGATATTCCAGGTGGCAAAGGAAGTTCTTTTAAATTGAATTTATACTCATCTTTTTTATCTCCAGTACTAACTACATACACTTCATTTCCAGCTTCTTGCAAACCTTTTGCAAATCTTCTAGCTGAAATAGTAGTACCATTATTTGAATTATCGAATTGGTCTATGACTATTAATATTTTCATGAGTTCTCCTTATTTATTATTATATAATGCTATTTAGCACATAATAATTATACAATATATGACAAAAAAATGCAAAAAAACTTAAAATATGCATATTGCCTAGATTTTATTCAAAATCTTTAAATAGTAACGCGTAACTAGTAAAAAAAATATTAGTATTGTTAAAAATTTCTAATCATGATATTATATATGCATACTAGCATAATTTTGCTAAAAATTTGTAATGATATAGTAAACAATATGAAGAAAAAGGTGAGTGTTATGTGGGCTTTAGTTACAGGAGCATCTTCCGGTATAGGGAGAGATATGTCAAGGTATCTGTATAAATTAGGATATAACTTAATAATAGTTGCGAGAAATGTGGACAAGTTAAATGAACTGAAAGCAGAGTTAAGCCAAAATAAATCTAATGATAATTTAAAAAAGGTGCAAGATGAGGAACAAATAAAAAACGTAACAGAACGCAAAAAAGAAAATGAAATAGAAAATAATAGTGCAAATCCTCAAGAACAACAAATTATTATAAAACAAGTTGATTTAAGTGATAGAAACCAATGCATCAAATTATATGGAGAAACCAAGAATATAGCTTTAGATTTGTTAGTTAATAATGCTGGATTTGGCGTTTTTGGCGAATTTGTAGAAACAGACTTAGAGAAAGATATAAATTTAATAAATACTAACATAACTGCTGTTCATATATTAACTAAATTATATTTAAAAGATATGATAAAAAATAACAAAGGGCATATTTTAAATGTTGCATCAATAGCAGGAATGGAGCCAGGACCTCTTATGGCAGCATATTATGCATCAAAATCTTATGTAATAAGGCTATCACGAGCAATAAATAAAGAGATAAAAAAGAAAAAAGCAAATGTAAAAATAAGCATTTTGTGTCCTGGACCGGTAGACACAAACTTTAATAAGGTAGCAAAGGTAGTATTTAAAGCTCCAAGTATGTCAAGCGAGGAAGTAGCAAAATATGGAATAGATAAAGCTTTGAAGGGAAAACTTATTATAATACCAGGATTTTTAAATAAATGTGTAAGGTTTTTCTCTAAAATAATACCAGATTGTATTTTAGAAGAAGTGGCTTATCACATTCAAAGAAGAAAGAAAATTTAGAAACAAAAAATTACAAAAAGGACATACACAAAATGAATTATAATTTTTATATACTAATTTAGCAAATAGAATTCAAATTAAGAAAAAGAAAAATATAATTATTATAAAATAGTACATGGAAAGCCTTTATTTACATCGTATGCGGTTTATACAACAGGCACAAATCATAATTTTTCAATCGAAAAAACCAAGATAGAGATTGAATATAAAGTAAGAAATGTTGAGAAAACTATAAAGATACGATTGAATGGTTTAAACAAAGGGGAGAAATAAAGTGAAAAATGTTATTGCATTCAAAAAAAATGTATGATATAATAGCGCTGATTTGGAGGAAACAATATTGAAAACAATACATATATTGCAAGTTCCTGTAAGTATTACTAGCTATGAAGAAATCATAGACATAATAAGCAAAACTATTAGAAACAATAAAAAATTTAGTGTAGTTTCAATTAATTTAAATAAAGTGATTAAAGCAAACGAAAGTAATGAAGTAATGAAGATTATTAAATCTTTTGATTGCTTTATACCAGATGGAATATCTGTTGTAAGGACGAGCAAAGAAATAAATGACAGAATTACTGGAATAGATTTATTTAATAGAATTTGTGATGAACACAAAAAAATTGGAGCTAAAATTTTTCTTTATGGTGCTAAGCAGGAAATTGTTGAGACAGCAAAAAATAATTTGATAAGAAAATATAATGATATACAAATTGTTGGTATTGAGAATGGATACAATAAAGACAATAATTACTTAGTAAATAAAATAAATCAATCAGGAGCAAATATTGTTTTTATTGCAATGGGTTCACCGAAGCAAGAAAGGTGGATTTATGAGAATAAAAATAAAATTAACGCAAATATCTTTATGGGAGTTGGTGGGACTTTTGATATAATTAGTGGTAAACTAAAAAGAGCACCAATGTGGATACAAAAACTTGGCATAGAGTGGTTATATAGAACAATGAAAGAACCTAAAAGATTAAAAAATGTACCACTACAAATTAAATATTATTTAAAATTAAAAAAAGAAAGAAGGAATATCAAATGAAATCAATTAATATGGAAGGAAAAACAATTACAGTACTAGGATTAGGATATATAGGTTTACCTACATCAATAGTATTAGCAAAGGCAGGCCATAAAGTAAATGGATATGACCCAAACGAAGAAGTTGTTAAAACTTTAAACTCAGGGAAAATACATATTGTTGAGAATAATGTGCAAGATGAATTTAAAAAAGTAGTAGATAGTGGAAATTTTAAAGCTTTTTCAAAAATTCAACCAGCGGATGTATACATTATTTGTGTACCTACACCATTTAAAGAGGATAATAAAGAAGAAAAATTAGCAGACTTATCATATGTTGAAAGTGCAGCACATGATGTTGCTACAGTAGTTAAAGAAGGAGACTTAGTAATACTAGAGTCAACTGTTCCACCACTTACAACAAAAATGGTAGCAAATATAATAGAAAAAGATACTGGAATGTCAAAGGACAAGTTCCATACTGTACATTGCCCAGAAAGAGTATTGCCAGGAAAAATTTTGTATGAATTAGAGCATAATGATAGAATTATAGGAAGCGACAGAGAAGAATCAGCTTTGATGGCTAAAAATCTATATGAATCATTTGTGAAAGAAGGAACATGCTATGTTACAGATGATATTACAGCAGAAATGTGTAAATTAGTAGAAAATACATTTCGTGATATAAACATCGCATATGCAAATGAATTATCTATTATTTGTCATGAACTTGGAATTGATGTATTCAAATTAATTGAACTTGCTAACAAACATCCAAGAGTAAATATTTTAACACCTGGAGTTGGTGTTGGAGGACATTGTATAGCAGTAGATCCATGGTTCTTAGTAGAGAAATTTGGAGATAATGCAAGATTAATAAACACTGCAAGACATGTAAATGACTATAAACCATTATGGGTATCAAACCAAGTGGAAGAAGAAATTAAACATGATAAAAATGTAAAGATTGGTGTTTTAGGACTAGCATATAAACCAAATATAGATGATTTAAGGGAAAGCCCATCAATAATTTTAGCAGAGGATTTAATTAAAAAAGGATATACTGTTTACGGTTGCGAGCCAAATACAAAGAAAGAAAAAATAAAGAATATAGAAGTAAAATCACTTGACTATGTACTAGAAAATTGTGATTATTTAGTAATTACTCTAGCAAATAAAGAATTTCTTGAGAAAAAAGAAAAAATATTTGCTAAAAAGCATTACAATTGCATTGGGCTAAAGTAGATTTTAAACATTACAAAATCATTACTATTTAGTGGTTAGAATAAATTTAAAGTCTGCACAGTTAGTTCTAATTAAAATAGCCGAGCAGAGCAGAAAGCTCCGTCTGGACTGGAACGATGCTGTTTTAATTAGACCTACCGTTGCAGAACATACATAATGAAGAACTAAATAGTAACGATGTTACAAAAAAGACTAGGACGGTGTTTATGAAAAGAAAGATTTTATTATATGGAGACCTTAACTTAAATATTGTAGATGGATCTTCTGTATGGCTTGTGTCTTTAGCTAAATTATTAGCTAAAGACACAGACAATGTAGTGGATATATTATTAAAAGAAAAAATAGTTAATAATATCTTGATTAAAGATTTAACACAATATGATAATGTATCATTTTTAAATTCAGACGAATATCTCCCAAAAGAAAAATCTGTGGATATATCCAATATTGTTAAAATAATGAACAGAATAGATGAATTAAGAGATTACTCTTGCATTATTGTAAGAGGTTTTAATGCTGTAAATACAATAATAAAAAATGAGAAAATATCAGATAAATTAATACCATATTTAACAGATTTTTGTCATGATAAAGAAAAAATATCTAGGGAAGAAATTGAAAAATTAACTTACATATATGACCATGTAAAGCAGTTTTTCGTTCAGACTACACAAATGAAAGACTACTTGAAAAATGTACTAAAAAAAGATGGAGAAAAATTCAAACTTTTAAATCCTATGATTTTTAAAGAGGATTTAAAAGTTAAACCTAAAATGAATAAAACAATTGTATATGCTGGAAAAATTGCTTTGGGTTGGAATATATTAGAACTAATAGAAATAATGGACAAAATATACAAAAAGGACAAAGAAATCACTTTACATTTTATAGGAGATAAGTTCAACAGAGATTTGGCTGGAAGAAAAGATGAGATTTTAAGCAAGTTAAAAAGCATGCCAAATGTAGTATTCTATGGCTCACTTCCTAAACAAGAAACCACTGAGATTGTTAATTCTTGTGAACTAGGATACTCTTTTAGAAGTACAGCAATAGACAATGATCATTCTTTAGAATTATCTTCTAAAATATTAGAATATTGTTTTTGCAATATTCCATTAATTTTAAGAAGAACAAAAATGCATGAAGATGTTTTAGGCAAAGATTATCCATTATTTACAGAAAGTGTAGATGAATGTGTAGAAAAAATTCTTACATTCTTTAATAATAAAGAAAAATACAGCAATTTATCACAAAATCTTGAAAAATGTGTAGAGCGATTTTCAACAGAAAATGTATATAAAAGTGTAGTTTCAGCTTTGGAAGTATACCCAAAAAAGAAGATGAGATTATTAATTTCTGGTCATGACTTAAAATTTATAAAGCCTTTATTTCCATATTTTGAAAAAGAATTCGAACTTACAGTTCAAGAAATTGAGGAGTATTCTAACTTAGATATTACTCAATCAAAGACTTTGCTGGGAAAAGCAGATATAGTATGGTGTGAGTGGTTATTACTAAATGCAAAATGGTATTCAAATCATGTATATGCACATCAAAAGTTATTTATTAGAGCCCATAGATTTGAAATTGCAAAAAATTATGGCAGTAAAGTAAGATGGAATAGGGTAAATCTTTTAATTACTGTTTCGTATTATTACATGGAAAATTTCATGGAAAAATTTAAAATACCAAGGGATAAAATAACTGTAATAAACAACTTTATAGATGTTAATTCATATTCTACAGAAAAAAAAGAAGGATACAAATATAACTTAGCTATGATAGGAATTCTTCCAAAAAGAAAAGGATTTGATAAAGCTATAGATTTACTGATTAGTTTAAAAAAGAAAAATCCAAAATATAAATTATACATTGCTGGAAAAAGACCAGACGAATTCCCTAATACAAAAACTATTCCAGAAGAAAGAGAATATTACAAAAACGTAGACAAAAAAATTAAAGAAAATAATTTAGAAGATTCTGTAATTTATTCTGGATGGGTAAAAACTCAAGATTTTTTGAAAAACATTGGCTATACATTATCATTAAGTGACAAAGATTATCCTGAAAGTTTTCATGTTTCACCATTTGAATGCATGGCAAGTAATGGAATAGGCCTTTCGTTAGAATGGGAGGGAATAGAGTATATATACCCTGAATATGTAATTTGCAAAAGTATAGAAGAAATAGCACAGAAAATAGAAGACTATAACAACAATGATAAAAAATATGATGAATTTGCAAAAAAAGGTAGAGAATTTACTAGAGAGAACTATGATTTACCACTTATTTGGAATCATATATTAAAGATTTTAGAAAATAGAGGAGCAATGCATGATGAAAAATAAAATAATACAATTTGTTAAAAATCATCCTTTTCTATATAATTTGGCTAAAAAATTTAACAGAAAATTAAATAGAGTACCTGTGAAGGTAGATTATATTACAAGAAATATTTATTATACGTATACTATGCAAAGCGAAGATAATTTGAATACAATAAGAGAAAATTACAATAGAATTAAAAAGCCATGGACTAAACTGTTTATAGTAATAGATAATAATGAATTAAACAAAAATATACATAGGTATATAAGAGAAAATACAGATATAATGTTTGCAAGTTTGGATTATTTTAGAAAATATCATAAAACTATTAATGCAGGCAGAATGGTTTTATTAGATTTCAATAAAAATTATGAATCTGAAGAGATACTAGACTATTTACAGTAGGTGATACAGATATTTAACTTATGAAATTACTATACTATAGAAATTTATAGATACAAAGCAAAATATGCATGTATTTATTATACAATATATAATAAGATATAAAGAAAGGAAATAGAAATAATGATTAAAGTAATGACAGTTTTTGGAACTAGACCAGAGGCTATAAAAATGGCACCGATTGTAAAAGAATTGAAGTCAAGAAAAGAAATTAAATGTATAGTCTGTGTCACAGCACAACACAGACAAATGCTAGATCAAGTATTGCATGTTTTTGATATAAAACCAGAATATGATTTAGATATAATGAAACAAGGACAAACATTAAGTGAGATAACTTCAAGGGTATTAATAGGCTTGGAAGAAATAATAAAGAAAGAAAAACCAGATATCATATTGGTTCATGGAGATACAACAACAACTTTAGCTGGTGGAATGGCAGCTTTTTACAATCAAGTAAAAATTGGACATGTTGAGGCTGGACTAAGAACATGGAATATTAGGTCTCCTTTTCCTGAAGAGGCTAACCGCCAAATGGTTGATTGTATAACAGACTTTTATTTTGCACCTACCCAAAAGAGTAAAGAAAACTTGTTAAAAGAAGGAAAAGACGAGTCAAAAATATTTGTTACTGGTAATTCTGCAATAGATGCATTAAAAACAACTATATCAAGAGATTACAAAAACGAAATATTTAATTGGCTAGGAGAGGATAAATTAATATTGCTTACAGCACACAGAAGAGAAAATCTTGGAGAGCCAATGAGGCATATGTTCAGAGCAATAAGACGTGTACTAGATGAAAATGAAGGATATAAGGTAATTTATCCAGTTCATCTAAATCCACTTGTAAGACAAGTAGCAGATGAAGTGTTTGAAAATGATAATAAGATAAAATTAATTGAGCCACTTGAGGTTATTGATTTTCACAATTTCTTAAACAGAGCCCATATAATTTTAACTGATAGTGGAGGAATACAAGAAGAAGCACCATCACTTGGAAAACCTGTGTTAGTCCTAAGGAATACAACAGAAAGACCTGAAGGAATAGAAGCAGGAACATTAAAACTGGCTACTACGAATGAGGAAAAAATATATACTTTATTAACTGAGCTTATTCAAAATAAGGACGAGTATAATAAAATGGCTAAAGCGTCTAACCCTTATGGAGATGGTACTACGAGTAAGCAAATTGCTGACATCATCATCGAACAACTAAAAAAATAATTGCGTTTTGGTTAGGCAATAACTTTACTTGTGAAAATTTTACATACGAACAATAACGCGGGCTTTAAAACTTTATCAATTGAGAAAATATAGCCCGCTTATGTTTTATCTAGCCAAAAGAACACAATCTTTTTTCAATTTAGTGGTATATTTAATGAGAAATAAAAGTTTAAAGGAAGGGAACTAAAAATGGAGAATGCAATTGAAGTTAAAGATTTGCATATAAAATATAGAGGACTAAAAAAAATGTCTATTAAGCAGTCACTTGCAAAGTTCAAATTAAATAGGATTGAGGTTTTTGAAGCACTAAAAGGAGTTAGTTTTACTGTAGAAAAAGGTAAAATAATGGGAATTATCGGAAAAAATGGTAGCGGGAAATCTACTTTACTAAGGGCTGTTGCAGGAATTTTTGCTCCAGATGAAGGAACAGTAGATTTAAAAGGAAATACTGTTTCTTTAATGTCTATAGGGGCTGGATTTCAAACAAAACTAACTGGCTTTGAAAATATTATACTTTCTGGTTTGTTACTAGGTTTTACAGAAGAGCAAATAAGAAAAAAAGTACCTGCTATAATTGAGTTCTCTGAATTAGGAGACTTTATATACAAACCAGTAAAAACATATTCTAGCGGAATGTATTCTAAATTGTCTTTTTCAATTACAGCTATTTTAGAAACAGATATTATGCTTATAGATGAAGTCTTAAGTGTAGGAGATATACATTTTAAAGAAAAAAGTAGCAAAAAAATGCACGAAATTATAAAAGATGATTCTAAAACAGTAATGATTGTTTCACATAGTATGAGTACAATAAAAGAATTATGTGATGAAGTATTGTGGTTAAATGATGGAGTTTTAATGGAAAGAGGAGATACTGAGACGGTCACTAACCATTATGAAGATTTCATGCAAAAGCTAGGTAAAAAGTAAACGTTAGAATATATTGTTGCACGAACAATAATGCGGGATTAAAAAAATTAAAAATTAAAAAAATAAAAAAACGCTATTGTTTTGAAAACTAGAATAGGGGGCAAAAATGAAGAGATTTTTTAGTAATATAAAAAAATATTATAAATATGCAGTATATCAAGCAAAAGCTGAACTAAAATCAGAGATAGCAAATTCGTATTTAAACTGGGTTTGGTGGTTCTTAGACCCAATATGTTATATGCTTATATATACGTTTATTGTAGAAATTGTATTTAAAACCAGTGAACCATATTTTCCTGTTTTTGTATTTTTAGGCTTAACAGCTTGGGATTTATTTAACAGAACAGTAACAGGAAGCGTTAAATTAGTAAAAAATAATGTAGGTACAATAAATAAAGTATATGTACCTAAATATATTTTTCTGTTATCAAAATCATTTGTCTTTTTATTTAAATATATAATATCATTTATAGTAACAATAGCACTTATGATATTTTTCCAAGTACCAGTTACATGGCAAGTGTTAAATTTCCCACTTGTATTATTATGCTTGTATACAGTAGCATTTGGAGCTGGAACAATACTATTACATTTTGGGGTATTCGTGGAAGATTTATCAAATATTACGAATATTCTATTTAGATTATTATTCTATTTTTCAGGAATATTTTATGCTATATCAACTAGAATACCAAAACCATTTAGCACAATTATGTTGATATGTAATCCAGTAGCATTTTGTATTAATCAATTTAGAAAAATATTTATTAATGGAGTTGCACCAAATTATATAGGGTTATTATTATGGTTTTTAATGGGATGTGCATTAACTGCAATAGGTGTCAAACTTATTCATAAGTACGAGAGTAGTTATGCAAAAGTTGTATAATAAAGTTGGAAAATAATCACTTTTTGGAGTTATTAAATCTCACACAGAAAATTCTTTGGCGTGCAAAAGCACGCCTCCGGTTTTCATGCTCATTTGCCTAGACAAGATTCTAATTATTTCCAACTTGTACATAAGAATATATAAAAATAATAGGTGAGATTATGAAGATAAAATTGTACTTTAAATTAATGAGGGTAAAACATTATTTTAAAAATTTGTTAATCTTTTTGCCATTGATATTTAGTATTAGTTTTTATAACGTAGAGAAAAGCATAAATACTTTTGCGGGATTCATTTTATTTTCACTAGTATGCTCAATGGTATACATAATTAATGACTTGGGAGATATTGAGAAAGATAGAAAGCATCCTAAAAAGTGTAATAGACCATTAGCTTCTGGCAAAGTATCTAAGAAAGAAGCATATTTGCTACTATTTGTTCTAGCTACTATAGTTGTTATAGGAAATATACTAATCAAAGCAAATATTTATAGCATTATAATTTTAGTTGTATATCTAGTTTTAAATATTTTTTATAGCAAAATTTTTAAAAATATTCCATTAGTAGATGTAATATGCTTAGTTATTGGCTTTGTATTAAGGGTTGTTTATGGAGCTTCAATAATAAATGTGAAAGTGTCAAACTGGCTATATTTAACAATTATTTCTTTTTCTTTTTATTTGGCTTTGGGCAAAAGAAGAAATGAATTAGAGACTGGAACAAGTACAAGAGAAGTTTTAAAATATTACAATATAGATTTCTTAGATAAGAATATGTATATGTTTTTAACACTTATGATTGTGTTTTATTCAATGTGGTGTGTAGATAGTAGCAATATAGCTAAATTTGGGAATAATCTTATTTTTACAGTGCCTATTTTATTGCTAGTTGCAATGAAATACAGTCAAAATATAGAAGGAAACTCAGATGGAGACCCAATAGAAGTGCTATTTTCGGATAAAATATTGATGGCTTTAGTTGCAATATTTGTAGTAACTGTTGTGGCAATTGTTGTAATATAGGCTAATAAAAAATAAAAGATTAAAATATTAGAGGAGAAACAGATGGATAAAAATCTTGAGGTTATGAAGAAAAGAAAATTTAATAGAGATATATCATGGGAAGAAATTAAACAAGTTTTGAAAAGTCTTGAAAAGAAAGTATCAAAATATTACGGAATTTTATTTTATATGTTAATTACTTTTATTATTTTATTTACATTAGCGAGTGTAATAAAAAGTAAAACAAATTTTTATAGTGAAAATTTGAAATTTAGGTGGAAAAATATTTTATCATATGATGATTTACTGTATTCAAGATATATATATACCGTAGACCAGCCATATGAAGAAAAAGTTATGCACTTGTCAATACATCCATTTTTTGATTTTATGGCACAAGGAGTTGCAACTATAGAAAATTTATTTTTTTCAAATAATAATGCCACAGATCACTACTATCATATAGTTGTATTTCAAATACTAGTAAATTTACTAGGAGTTTTCTATTTATATAAAATACTTAGAGAAGAGTTAGGCTTAAAAGAAAAATGGTGCTTTTTAACTATTACTATTTACGAAATTGCAACTGTTACATTATTGGGGACTTTAATTATTGAATCTTTTCTGATCAGTGGATCATTACTGATATTAAGTTATTATTATTTATCAAAACAAAAAATAGTAATATCGACTATCCTAGGAATTTTGGTATCAGGGATGTGTATAACAAATAGTTTAGCTTTTGCAATTATGGCAATTTTTCTGTTAAGGAATAAAAAAGATATAATAAAAGTTGGTATTTCGTGTATAATTGGTGGCATTTTAGTTTTTGGAATTTTGCCATATAGAGATTATATTTTTAATAATTTCTTTACTTCTGTAAAGACGCAAGCAGAAACATATTCTTTGGATCATAGCTTTGGAACATATATTAAGATGATATTTTATAATTTAGGTTCAGCACCAATATTCTTCCTAAATCAAATACACACACAGCCAAAGGGCTTGGATTATTTAGTATTTGACTTATCTGCTAGCACAAAAATTATTGTATTAACAATAATATTTTTTATATGCATTATTTACAACGTTATAAAAAATATAAAAGATAGAAATATGCTAGCTGCTTTTGGAGTATTTATGTATAATATGTTTATACATGTTATAATGAAATTTGGATTACATGAAGGAACAATTTACGGCTTACATTTTTTATTTGCAGAAATATTAATGTTTGCATTTGGATTTAAAATAAAGAATAAAGTTGTCAGGAGAATATTCATTTCTTTTGCAATAATATTATTAATTGCTCAGATTAGATATAATCTAGATGGAATGCTTAATTTGTTGCTATTATTTAAAAATTGGAAGTAGTAAAATTTTTATTAATAGTGTATTAGGAGGAAAAAGATGAAAGAAGAAAACGGAAATTTATCAATTGTAAAAAATGAGAACTATAATCAAAAAAAACAGAGGAATCATTATATAGATGTACTTAAAGGTATTGCTATTATATTGGTTGTACTCATCCATACAGCTTTTCATAGTGGAAATGCATATGTGCCAAGATGGTTCTCAAATTTTACATTGCTTTTTGAAGTACCTATGTTCTTCTTTTTAGCGGGCTGGTCTTTTGCATATTCCAAGGATAATAAATCATATTTGAAAAGTTTAATAATTACTCAAATTAGATATATGATTTTTATGGTTATAATTTTTATCTTAATAAAAGTTACTAACTACATGCGTTTTAGTAATAATCCAGTAGGTATTGGAGAACTTTCTAAGTGGATGTTTCATGAGTATTCTGCTACTGCACCATTTAATAGTGTTTTAGATTCAAAGTATATTTCATAGTAAGTATACTTGGGGCAATGCTATTAAAACTATTTAATAAAAAAGCTTCAAAAGTATTAACCCTAATTTGTTATATTGGTGTATTTATAATAACTTTTATATTTCCAAGTTTAGGAAATGTAAATATAGGTTTAGAACTTAGTTACTTATTTTTCTATCTATTCTTTTATATGATAGGGAATTTAACTAAAAATAGGAAATTAGATTTAGCAGAAGCAATAATAATTATTACATCATTTATTTGTATGTTATTTTTAATAAATAAAGTTACGCAGATAAATATTTTTGATATACAAGATAATAAATTTCCACCTAATTTTGTATTTTTACTATGGTCATCATTTGGTGTAGTGATTGTTCTATTTTTGAAAAAATACTTTAATAATTGTAGAGAAACAATACTAAGTAAAATTGGACAAAACTCTATATATGTATACTTGGCACAAGGAATAGGTGCATCAATTTTATATTTTATATCTCCTTACATAACAATGGAATGGTACTATAAATTTATAATAATGTTTGCAATAAATTTGGTATTGACAGGAATAATAACAGTTATATTAAGGTCAATAATTGAACCAATTGCTAAGATTTGCAAGAAATTTTTGAACGAAAAAGCATATATGAGATAGTATTTAAAGGGGGTGAATAAAATCTAAGCAATATGTATGTTTTAAATGCTTGTTTTCGGCCCCAAACTGCGTACAAACTGTAAAAACTTCGTTTAACAGTTTTGTAAACTTGTCGGTCCCCACCTTAAGCACTCAAACAAAATTTAAAACATACATATTGCTTAGATAAAAAATAAAAAAGTAACTAAAGATGAAATAAAATTTTAGCTAGTATTGAAACTTTTTGTGTAATTGTGGTAAAATAGAAAAAGATTTTCAAAAAGAGGAGTGATTACAATGTCAAAAGTTTATGAAGAATTAATGGAAAGAGGATATATCGAGCAAATTACTCATGAAGAGATAAAAGATGTTTTAGATAATAACCAAATTCCTTTTTATATAGGATTTGACCCAACTGCTGACAGCTTGCATGTAGGTCACTTCGTTTCAATGATGGTGGCAAGTCACATGCAAAAAGCAGGACATAAACCAATTATATTAATTGGTGGCGGAACAGCAACTATAGGAGATCCTTCTGGAAAAACTGATATGAGAAGAATGATGTCAAGGGAAGAAATTAACCATAATGTAGAATGCTTCAAAAAGCAATTATCTAAATTTATTAGTTTTGAAGGCGATAATGGTGCAATAATAGTAAACAATGCAGATTGGCTTTTAAAACTTAACTTTGTTGAATTTATGAGAGAGATTGGCTCATTATTTTCAGTAAACAAAATGCTAACTGCAGAATGCTATAAGCAAAGAATGGAAAGAGGATTAACTTTTTTTGAACTTGGATATATGCTTATGCAATCATATGACTTTTTACATTTATATAATACATATGGGTGCAAACTTCAAATGGGTGGAAATGACCAATGGTCTAATATTTTAGGTGGAGTTGACTTAATTAGAAGAATTGGACATTCTGATTCTTATGGTTTAACATTTAAACTTCTTACTACAAAAGAAGGAAAGAAAATGGGTAAAACAGAAAAAGGAGCATTATGGCTAGACGCAAATAAAACATCTCCATATGAGTTTTATCAATATTGGAGAAATATTGATGATGCAGATGTAAAAAAAGTTTTATTACTTTTGACATTCTTACCAATGGAAGAAGTAAATAGATTATCTAGCTTAAAAGATGAAAAAATTAATGAAGCAAAAAAAGTTGCAGCATTTGAAATAACAAAACTAATTCATGGCGAAGAAGAAGCTAAAAAAGCAGAAGAAGCTGCGAAGGCATTATTTGAAGGGCAAGGCTCGCTAGAAAATATGCCGACATCAAAAGTAGATTCAAATATATCTATTTTAGATGCAATTATAATGGTTGGAATGGCACCTTCAAAAGGTCAAGCTAGAACATTAATAAACCAAGGTGGAATTACATTAAATGATGAAAAAATAAACGATGTAAATTATGTTTTATCAGACGAAGACTTTAAAGAGGGATATGCAATTTTAAGAAAAGGTAAGAAAGTATATCATAAGTTGGAAAAATAATATTATCGACCAAAGATTTTCAATCTTTGGCTAGATTGGGAATATGCCATTTAAATGGTAAAATATAATAAAATAGCACAAGGAGTGAAGAATGAAAAAAATAATAATACCGATATTTTTTATATTATTTTTGCTATTCCCATATGCGTATTCTATTAGTAATGGAGTTAATTTCATACTTGGATTACTAATAATAGCATTTGTAGTAAAGTTATTGTCTAAACATGTGTTAAATAGAGCTGAAAATATTAGCAATAATAAAATTCAGAAATATTATCCTTTAATTATTTTTTCCATTGCACTAATTACTCGTATTATATCTGCTATTATTTTAAATGATAATATTACACAAGTGTCTGATTTTAAAAATGCATTACAATCTTCCTGTACATTAGATTTTAATGATACATATCATAGATTATTTACGCATTGGCTTTTGTTACCTTTAATTGTAAATAACTTTTTCAAAATATTTGGAAATAATCAAATAGTTGTATTAATATTTAGTGGTATAATTTGTTCAATAGTTGCATTACTAATATATTTTGTCACTAAAGAAATAACAAAAAATAAAAACATATCATTATTAGCTTCAATAATATATATTTTTTGGCCAGCAAATATCCTATATATAGGAATTTATACACCTGAGCATATTACTCAGCTATTACTTGTATCTGCTGTTTTATTAATTTTCAAAGGAGAAAAAAGTAATAGATATGTAAAAAAATACATTTTATTTTTTGCTTCAGGTGTTGCATTAGGTTTAACAACATTCTTTAAAAATTTTGGAATTGTTTTTATAATTGCATTGGCAATATATTATTTTCTTAAAATTATATTTGAAAGGAAAACGATTAAAGAAATATTGCAATCTTATGTAATTTCTTTAGCCTTAGTAGTAATAGGAAGCGTACTAATAACAAATCTTACATATATATTTTTAGACCATGTAGTTGGGGCAAAAGTATCAAGAGATAACACAGCATATTTTTTAGCAGTTGGATTAAATAAAGAAAGAAAAGGAAGTTATAATAAAAAAATATCAGAAAAATATATAAGTTTAGTTGAAGAGAATAATTTTAATTATAATATTGCTAATAAAGAACTGATGAATGAGATAAGAAGTAATTTTAAATTTAATAAAGAATTATTAGACTTATTAAATTATAAAGCAAGAATTTTAGTCCAAAATGATGAAGGGAAAATAGAATTTATTTATAGATCTGCTCTTGACAATGGAAGCGCAAAATTTGCAAATTTTGTTAATGAACAAGTTAAGAAAATTAATAATTTTTATTATATGATTGTTTTTATATTAATTGGAATAGGAATTATTAGATTTAAAAAAAATATAAATTTAAAACTATTGTATATTTATATTTCAGTATATGGCAGTTATTTGTTATTACTTATAATAGAGGTGCAAAATAGATATACATATAGCATAAATCCATTTTTATGCATATTAGCGGCATTAGGTCTTGAGACTCTACTACAATGTACTATTGAGAAAAAATCAAAAAAAAGTAATATATTAATTAGAGGAGTTATAACAGATTTTGACAATATATGAAAAAAGTTGTATAATAATTATTAACTAATCTTATAATGTAAGGAGACTTCTATATGAAAAGCACAACATTAAAAGAGTATGGCAATGCACATGGAACATGGGAATTCCCAGAAGGAATTGCACGGAAGCGTCAACATGTTGCAATGGTTACAGAGTACGTAAAGTACTTTGCAACTGAGGACATGGATTACGACTTATTGAAGTTCTGTGCGGAACACCATGACGATGGTCGAGGCATTCAATATTTGGACCAAGGAGGTAAATTAGACGACAGAAAGAAATCACATTCGGAATATGGTGCAGAGTTGTTTTCCAACTTTGTTCAAGAGAACAAATTAGAAATGGACGAGGAGGCTCAAATTTGCCTAGATACAATCAAGTACCATGGTTATCCTGGCAATCTTGAAGATCTTCCAATTTCTGACACAAGTAGGAAGTATGTTTCAGCGGTTCGCAACGCGGACCAACTAGAGAATGCAGTGTCTTGTGTTTCTTACCTTTTAATCAACGTTAAGTATGATGAAAAAGGATACATCGAGAGTAATCCTGAGGCAGATCAAACGTTTGTATCTGAAAGAGTATGGGAGTTCTTTAAGAAGGGAGAAAAGTTTGACAAAATGAAATATTGTCACACATACGCAGAATATATCCTGTTCGCTAGTACATTGGCAACTGATGCAGTACATAGATTAGGAAAGATTGCAAGAGACATTATGTATGCACCAGGATATGGATATACTAGTATCCTTGAAGGATACAAGCATATTTTTAATGAAGTGCTTTCCAAGGAGATGGCACCTGAAGCATATGCAATCTTTGTCAATAATATTGGCTAAAGAAAGAACTTACAAAAGTGGCTATGAGACTCATAGCCACTTGATTTATTTAATAGAAAATTTCTCATTCCATATTAGATACAAAAGAATGAAATTGCTATTGCCTTTGAGATTTTCTCCTTACAGTCAGAAACTCAAATCAGTACGAACAAAGGACGATTAAGGACACTTTGTTCTTATAGAAAATATCGTACAATTTGACTATAACTTAGAAATAAGAAAGTAAAAATTTAGGTAACAATAATAACTTAGTTGACAAAGAATAATAAAATTAATATAATTAACTTATATTTTATAGTATAAAACTTTTACATAGATTTATTATGTGATATAAGTTAAATTATAGGGAGTGAAAAATGCAAGACAGAAAGAAGTTTATAAGAAATTTTAGTATAATAGCACATATAGACCATGGAAAATCAACTTTAGCAGACAGGTTAATTGAGATGACTGGTGTGCTTTCTAGTCGTGAAATGGAAAGTCAAGTGCTTGATAACATGGATATAGAGCGTGAAAGAGGAATAACCATAAAATCTCAAGCTGTCAAAATGATATATAAAGCTAAAGATGGGAATGAATATGAGCTTAATTTAATAGATACACCAGGACATGTAGATTTTAATTATGAAGTTTCAAGAAGTTTAGCTGCATGTGATGGTGCAGTTTTGGTAGTTGATAGTACACAAGGTGTTGAAGCACAAACACTTGCAAACGTGTATTTAGCAATAGATAATAATTTAGAAATTTTACCAGTTATAAATAAAGTTGATTTGCCAAATGCTAGACCAGATGAAGTTAAAGCAGAAATAGAAGATATAATAGGTATACCAGCACAGGACGCTCCATGTATATCAGCTAAAACTGGACTTAATGTGGAAGAAGTGTTAGAAAGAATAGTAAGTGACTTGCCAGCACCTACAGGAGATGAAAATGAACCACTAAAATGTTTGATATTTGATTCTATATATAACGACTACAAAGGAGCTATAGCATATGTCAGAGTAAAAGATGGCAGAGTAAAAGTTGGAGACGAAATAATGCTTATGTCAAATAAAAAATCTTTTACTGTTACAGAAGTTGGATATTTTGAGCCAGGAACATATGCCCCAAGTGATAAATTGGAAGCGGGAGAAGTTGGATATATTGCAGCAAGCATAAAAAGCTTGTCAGATATTAGAGTTGGTGATACAATTACATCTAAGGATAGACCTGCAGATGAGCCATTGCCAGGATACAAAAAAGTAAATCCTATGGTATATTGTGGAATTTATCCTGTGGATGGAAGCGATTATGAAAATTTAAAAGTGGCATTAGAAAAGTTAAAACTAAATGATGCTGCGTTAGAATATGAGCCAGAATCTTCTGGAGCATTAGGATTCGGTTTTAGATGCGGATTTTTAGGATTGCTACATCTAGAAATAATTGAAGAAAGATTGGACAGAGAGTTCGATTTAAGTCTAATAACTACATCTCCTTCGGTTATTTATAAAGTACATAAAACAGATGGACAAGTTATAGAATTATACAATCCAGCTGATTTACCACCAACAAGCGAAATATCATACATGGAAGAACCGATGGTAACAGCAGAAATATTAACACCAAAAGAATTTGTAGGAAATATAATGGAAATATGCCAAAATAGACGTGGAATATATATAGACATGAAATACTTAGATGAAAACAGAGTTACACTTATATATGAAATGCCATTAAATGAAATAATTTATGACTTCTTTGACCAACTTAAATCTAGAACAAAAGGATACGCTTCTTTTGATTATGAATTTAAAGAGTATAAAAGGTCAGACTTAGTAAAACTAGATATTCATGTAAATGGACAGCCAGTAGATGCTCTTTCATTCATTGTTCACAAAGACAATAGCTATGAGAGAGGAAGAAAAATGGTTGAAAAATTAAAGACAGTTATACCAAGACAATTATTTATCATACCAATTCAAGCAGTTATTGGTGGAAAAGTTATAGCAAGAGAGACAATATCAGCTTTAAGAAAAGATGTTTTAGCAAAATGCTATGGTGGAGATATAACAAGAAAGAAAAAGCTTCTAGAGAAACAAAAACGTGGTAAGAAAAAAATGAGACAAATTGGAAATGTGGAGATACCGCAGGAGGCTTTTCTTAGTGTTCTTAAACTAGACGAGGAATAGGCATGTTGCAAAAATAAACTCCGTCTTGCGTTGTTAAAATTTAGATAAAAAATCCTCGACGTACACAAAGTACGCCTCCGGTTTTTTACTAAATTTTGCCTAGCAATACTTGTTCCTTTCTGCAACAATGAGTGAGAAGTAGACTAGCCTCATAAATTTTAAACTGGTGCGCCTAGCCAAAAAGCAATTCTTTTTCACTTGTAACAAGAGAAGTACCTTTGGGTTTTTATTAGTATGCAGAAAGTGTTATGAAAAATTAATTAATAAGAAATAAATTTGAAAGGAGGAAATTATGGACAAGAATGAAGCTAAAAGAAGCGGACAAGAAAATGAATTCAATGACCAAGTAGAAGGAAGAAATGCTGTACTTGAGCTTTTGGAATCAGACAGAGATATAAATAAAATATTTATATCAGATGGAGAAAGGCATGGCTCTATAAATAAAATTATAGCCTTGGCAAAAGAAAAAAAGGTTATAATAAATGAAGTAAGTAAAGCTAAATTAAATCAGATGTCACAAACTGAAAACAACCAAGGAGTTATAGCAATTGTTCCACCTTTTAATTATTGTGAAATAGAGGATATACTTGATTTAGCAAAAGACAGAAATGAGAAACCTTTTGTTCTTATATTAGACGGAATAGAAGACCCACACAATTTGGGATCTATAATAAGAACTGCAGAAACTGCTGGCGTTCATGGAATAATAATACCAAAAAGAAGAGCAGCTAATGTAAATAGTACAGTTGCTAAAGTATCTGCAGGCGCAGTAGAATATATGAAAATAGCTAGAGTTAACAATATAAGTGATGCAATAAACACTTTAAAAGAAAATGACATTTGGATTTGTGGAACTGATATGAATACAGACAAGTACTATTATGACGAAGACTTCACAGGAGGAATAGGAATTGTAATAGGAAGCGAAGGATACGGCATGAGTAGATTAGTAAAAGAAAACTGTGACTTTTTAGTAAAGATACCAATGAAAGGAAAAATAACCTCTCTTAATGCGTCTGTGTCTGCGGGAATTGTTATGTATGAGGTTGTTAAACAAAGAATTCGGATAAAAAATAATTGCATTTTGGCGTTGTTAAACTGCGCAGCGAAAATCCTCAACGTGTAAAAAGCACGTCTCCGGGTTTCTTACTTGATTGCATAGCTAAAATAACAATTCTTTTTCATCCATAGTAGATGGTGTTCACTTTCCCAGCAATACTTGTTTCCTTTGGCAACAAAATATTAAAAATAAAAAATTAATCCAAAAGGAGTTTGATATATATGAAGAATAAAAAGAAAATTTTGTTAATAATCATACCAATTATAATTGTGCTTATTATAGCAGTAATAATAGCAGTACTCTATTTTACAACAGATCTATTTAAGTCTAATGAAGAGCTGTTCTGGAAATACTTTGCTCAAAATAAAGATGTATTAAATATAATTGAAAATGAAAAGCAAGCCGAGCAAAGTCAATTTAAAACAAACAATTCATATACTTCTAATGGCAATTTATCTTTAGTAATTGAACAAGGAGAAAACAGTTCAAAACAATTAAATGTAGTAACTACAGCAAGGCATGATGTTACTACAAATAGGACATATGCAGATGCAACTTTAAAAAATGGAGATATAGACTTGTTCAAAGCATCATACATAAATAGTGGAGATATTTATGCTGTAAGTTGTGATGAAATATTTCAAGGATATGTTGGTACCGAAAATTCTGGATTAACTCAATTAGCAGCAAATTTCGGAATAGAAAATTTTCCAGATAGTATTAATATAAATGAGTATTCTAACATATTGGATTTGACTGACGAAGAATGGACACATATATCAGAAACTTATCTTCCAGTAATAACGAATTCAATATCTGAAGAAAGTTATACAAAGTCATCAGAAGAAATACAAGTAAATGGACAAACATATAATACGAATGTATACAGTATACAAATAACAGGAGAGAATTTAAAACAATTAATAATAAATGGCTTAACTACGTTAAAAGGAGATACGCAAACATTAGTAATGATAAGCAATAAACTTTCTACACTTGGTTTAGGAATTGAATATACAGACGTAAGTAACATGTTATTACAGATAGATGAAATAATAGAAAATATTCAAAATATAAATATAGAGGACAATCTTTACATAAATGTATATGAAAATAATGAAGAGGTAGTAAGGACAAGTATTGATTTAGAAAATAACTTTGATATAGTATATGATAGAACATCAAGCACTAATAGCTTGACAATAGATATAATAGGAACAATGACAGAGCAAGAAAGAATTGATGAAAGCATTGATACCACTAATATAACTAATACAAATAACATGAGTGAAGATGTTTTAACCAATAATGGTGCACAGGCTGAAAATGCAATTACTAATGAAGATGTAGCAGATGATTCAGACACAATAGTAAGTATGGAAAATACAGAAAGCATGAATACTACATTAGACGGAAATGCGAATAGTACTACAGGAGCAACTAATGTAACCGCTGATAATAATGTAATAGTAGAAAACAATCAAATAACAAATGATTCAGATGAAGTTATAGATTTGACAACTAATCAAGGGGAAAGAAGCGGTGCAAGCATAATAATTACCAAAAATAAAACAGATAATTTAATTACAAATACAATAAAAATTGTACCAGACACCAATATAGCAGATGAGAACCTTTCAATAACAATCAATATGAGTAATGTTCAAAACGATACTATAAATAATTCTTATGAAATAGTAGTAAATTCATTTGTTGGAAGTACATCAGAAAACTACGTTATAACATATGAGACAAGCACAATAAGAGCAGATCAAGTTGAAGAAATTCCAGAATTAACAGGAAGCAATACTGCTATAGCAAGTAACTATGAGGCAAATACTTTTAATACTTTCCTAACAAACTGGGTAAATTTGTTTATGAATAAGTTATCAGAAAAATTAATTGTTTTAGGATTTTAACAAGCAATTGGGGGCATACCCCAGTTGTTTGTTTATCTAGAAAACAAGAATAAATTTCCACCGGAAATTTCATTTGAAATGCAACAAAAATTTGATAAAAAAGTAAATGAACAGTTGACAGTTGTAAGAAAAACTCGTATAATATTTTTGATCACAAAATATTATACGAGTTTTAATACAAATGAAAACTGTTCAAAAAAATAATATCATAACAAAGAAACAAGTGCAAGAATTATTGGAAAATAATCAAGAAAAATTTTGCAAGAATAAATTTCCATAAAGTTTTTTTAAAAAAACTATTGACTAAATGACTGTTACATGATATTATAATTACTAGCTTCTGGCGAAGCTGATTTTTATTGCAGTTAGATATATGTTAAATGCTTCTAAAAGCAATAAAATATATTGTGAAATCAAGAAATAAATTAACATAAAGGACACAAATAAATCTTTTAAAAAAACTTGAAAAATTTTAAAAAAAGTATTGACAATATAATAGTAATTATGCTAAAATATTTCTTGTCGTCGAGTTACTCGATTGAGATTATAAAAAGCACATTGAAAAGTAAACAATAAACTTTGAGAAACCAATAAAGCGGTAGTAAAACTACCAAAAAAAGATTGAACGCGAAAGCGTAAAAAATAGAGCTGAAAACTCAAATAAAAATTTGATTATAAAATCGAAATATAAAGAGGGTTTCAAGAAACGAGTAATGCAAGGAAATTGAGAAAAAATTATCGAAATAGTACTCAGTGTACATTGAGAGAATTTTTTCGAAGATTGACATAGCAATACGACGTTTATTGAAAGCCGAATAACATGAGAGTTTGATCCTGGCTCAGGATAAACGCTGGCGGCGCACATAAGACATGCAAGTCGAACGGAAGTC
>CALXWQ010000007.1 GCA_944392435.1 uncultured Clostridia bacterium | reverse complement strand
CCAAAGGTACTGCAGGCAAAACTGCTACATCTAAAAGTAGTACAAATAAAACTAGCTCAGTAAAAACTGCTACAGCCCAAAGTAGTACAGGCAAAAATAGTGTCTCTAAAAAAACTACTACAAATAAATCTAACACTAAAATAGCTAAAAATTTATCCTCAAAAAAATCGACTAATTCTAAATCTAAGACTAAAAAAGTTGTAAAAAAAGATTTTACTACTGTTGAATATTATGACTTGCCATATAGGTATAATGAAACCATTGTTAAAATTTTGGCTCAAACTCCTAATATGCTTTTCATATATTGGGATATTTCAGATGATGATAGAAATTCATATATAGAAAAGTATGGAGAAAATTTCTTTAACACAACTAAACCTGTGCTTATAATTACCAATAAAACAATGAATTATTCTTTTGAAGTTGAAATTAATGATTTTGCAAATAGCTGGTATTTACATATAAATGATGCAGATTGTGATTATGCTGTAGAGCTTGGCAGACGTCCTGTAGAGTACAATTCTAACATAGATAATTATATATACATTACTACATCAAATGACATGCAAATGCCTAATGACCACATTTTATTTGATAGGCTTGGTAAATCAGTATTCTTTAAAAACATTAAGAATAACTTGATTGAGGAAAAAGAAATTTCTTCAATATCCTTTATAAAAAGTTTAGGCAGAGCATATGATATTTATGATTTATACAAAGAAATATATAATGGAGAAATAAATATAGAAGATTTAGCAACTGGAAATATAAAATTGAATTTATCATCTTCAAACAGTTCTACTTTTAAATAAAAAAATTATATCAAAATAGTTCTACAAGTTAGATATATAACAAAATATTTCTAACAGCATGATGGAACGAAATTTGAATACTATAAATAGAATTATATATACTAAGAAAGGTATGAATAAATATGACAAAAGAAAAAGGATATGTAAGTTTTGTGTTACATGCACATTTACCATTTATCCATCATCCAGAAAGTGAAGATTATTTAGAAGAGCAATGGCTTTACGAAGCCATCTCTGAAACATATATACCACTTCTTTTAAACTTTCAAAAATTAGAGGAGGAAAAAGTTGACTTTAGAATAACAATGTCACTTACTCCCCCTCTTCTTAATATGCTTGACAATAAACTTTTACAAAAAAGATATATTAAATATTTAAAAACTCATATAGAGCTTGCAGAAAAAGAAGTTGAAAGAACAAAATATGACAGTAGGTTAAATGAACTTTCAAAATATTATTTAAATAGATATACAAATGATTTACATGTTTTCAAAGACATATATAATTGTAATTTAATTCAAGGATTTAAGCATTTCCAAGACATTGGAGTTTTGGAAATAATAACTTGCGGAGCAACTCATGGATATTTCCCTATTTTGTATGTTACTGAGCAAACTGTAAAAGCACAAATTGCAGTTGGTGTACAAACTTATGAGAAATATTTTGGTAAAAAGCCACGTGGTATTTGGCTTCCAGAATGTGGGTATATTCCTGAAGCTGACAAGTATTTGAAAGAGTTTGGAATAGACTATATAATTACAGAATCTCATGGAATTTTGTATGCAAACCCTACACCTGTATATGGCACATTTGCTCCTATAGTATCTCCAGAAGGTGTTGTGGCTTTTGGTAGAGATATGGAATCATCAAGGCAAGTATGGAGCTCAATTAATGGTTATCCTGGAGATTTTAACTATAGAGAATTTTATAGAGACATTGGTTACGATACTGATTATGAATATATAAAACCATATATTGCATCAAATGGAGTTAGAGTTCATACTGGTATTAAATATTATAGAATTACAGGAAAAGATTGTGAAAAAGATTACTATAATCTTCAGTGGGCCAAGGATTCTGCTGAAAAACAGGCTGGGCACTTCTTTGATAGCAGAGAAGCTCAAATAGAAAAGCTTGCTCCTATTATGGCAAGTCCTCCTATAATACTATGTCCATATGATGCAGAACTTTATGGGCATTGGTGGTATGAAGGTCCTTATTGGTTGTATATTTTATTTAAGAAAATTTATTATGATGATTGTAATTTTAAATTAATCACTCCAAGTGAATATATTGACAAATATCCATTGATGCAAGTATCTACTCCTTGCAGGTCAAGTTGGGGAGCTAATGGATATAGTGAGGTTTGGCTAAATCCTTCAAATGATTATGCACATAGGCATTTGCATGTAGCTGGAAATAGAATGGTTGAACTTGCTCATTTATACCCAAATGAAAAGAAAAATTCCTTAAGAAGAAAAGCTTTGAATCAATGTGCTCGAGAACTATTACTTGCCCAGAGTAGTGATTGGTTGTTTATTATAACTAATGGTACAATGGTGGATTATGCCAAAAAAAGAATCAAAGATCACATAGGAAGATTCACCAAATTATATTACCAAATTACAAATGATAAAATTGATGAAGATTTTCTAAAAGAAATACATAAAAAAGATTGTATCTTTCCAGAAATAGATTATATGGTATATTATTAAATTGCGAAAAAATGAACTGAATCCACATTTGGGGTACAGTTCATTTTTCTATAATCAAAAAAGTTGAGGCAGAAAACTTTTAAAGTATACCACCACAACTATTGACATTCAGTCTTTTTAAGTTATTTCGAAATTGCATTTTCTATCTATTTAATAAAAACGCTACTAAGAATATTATAAGGATTGCAATTATTGCGATTCCAACTAAAATATATGCCATTGTAAAATTGTTTTTCTTTTGTCTTATCTTTTCAGAATCTCTTTCTTGTTTTAAATCTAAGTTTTTTTTCATTTCTTCTTCCATTGTACCTCTCCTCCTTTTTCTACTAGTTTTATAATTATTTTATTTTTCATAATTAATAAAATTATGTCAATTACAATTATATATACTTGCTACTACATAATAATTTTTATATATGTTACTTAAATTTTAGGTGTGTTACTTTTGCTTTAAATTTATGAAACAAATCTTTAACTTAAATCCACTTAACTAGGTTTAAGTTCTCTGCATCTAGTATCATCTCATGCTTTGGCATTACTCTAAATGTATATCCATATTCGCCACCATTAACAAGTTTTATCTTTGCTGTGTATGTGTAAACTTTCTTTTCGTCATCTTTATTTTCCAATTTCATTGGTATAATTGAAATATCATCCACAACTCCACTTTCTTCTATTTTTCCATAATACACTTCTGCTTGAATATTGTCTACAGATATATTTGGAAGACTTACTTTACATTTAACATCTATATAATTTCCTGCATCAATTGTAATATTGTCTAAATTGTTTTCTTGAGTAATTTTTATATCATCCCAATTTTGAAATAACTGTTCCTTCCAACTATTAAATTCTGTAACTTTATCAAGTTTGCTAAAATAATTGTCATACAAATTACACAATGGTAAATATAATTTTTCCACATAATCAACAAGCATTCTTGATGTACTAAATCTTCCTCCTGTTGATACAATAGAATTTTTCATTATTCCTACCCATTTTTCAGGTATACCTTTTTCATTTCTATCATAATATGTAGGAATTATTTTGTTTTCTAAGGTTGTATATATATCTTCACTGTCTGCCTTATCTTGTACATCATAGTTTGCATATTCTTCATTTAGTCCAATGTACCAACCATTTTTTGAGTTATAGCCTTCTGCCCACCAACCATCAAGTACACTAAAGTTTGGAACTCCATTTACAGAAGCTTTCTGGCCACTAGTTCCAGATGCCTCCATTGGTCTTCTTGGAGTATTAAGCCACACATCCACACCACTTATTAAATATCTTGACATTCCTATGTTATAGTTTTCTAGTAAGAATATTTTTCCTTTAAATTGTGGTTTCATAGATATCTCATGTATATATTTTATTAAATCTTGTCCTTCTTTATCAGCTGGATGTGCCTTTCCGGCAAATATAATTTGAATAGGTCTATCGGCATTACTAAATATTTGTGTAATTCTCTCTAAATCTTTAAAAATTAGTGTAGCTCTTTTGTATGTAGCAAATCTTCTAGCAAATCCTATTGTCAAAACATTTTCACTAAGTTTTGATATAATTTTATCTATCTCCTGATAGCTATATCCACATCTATGTAATCTTTTTGTAGTACTATCTTTAACTAAAGCTATTAATTTTCTTTTTCTATCCATATGGGCATTCCACAATTTTTCATTTGGAATATTATTAATTTTCTCCCATACATCATTATCATAAATATGGTCTTGCCAATATGGTGCTAAATACTCATTATATAGTTCTTTTATGTTTTGAGGAAGCCACGAACATGTATGTATTCCATTTGTAACATATGTAATTGGAGCTTCATTTGATGCAATACTTGGCCATATATCTCCAAATAACTCTCTTGAAACAGCTCCATGAAGCCTACTAACACCATTTTTCTTTCCTGCAACTTTTAATGCTAACACTCCCATATCAAATCCACTATTTGCAGATGCATTTGGCTTTTTCCCCATTTTGAAAAATTCTTGCTTGTCTATTCCAAGTTTATCCCAATAATCTTTGAAATACTTATCCATTAGCTCCAATGGGAATATATCATTTCCAGCTGGTACCGGAGTATGAGTAGTAAATACAGTTTTTGAACTTACTATATCCTTTGCAATATTAAATGATACTTTTTTGTCATTTATAATGCTCTCTATTAATTTTAGTATTAAGAATGATGAATGTCCTTCATTCATGTGGTATACTGTTGGTTTTACACCAATTCTTCTCAATAATTCTACGCCAGCCATTCCTAAAACTATTTCTTGCTGAATTCTAGTTTCTTGATTTCCACCATACAAAGTTTTTGTAATTCCTCTATATTCCTCTATATTCGCATCTATATCTGAATCCATTAAGTATAGAGTTACTCTGCCTACCTTTATCTCCCATACTTTTAGGTACAATTTCTTTTTTGGCATATCAACAGATATTATTAAATCTTTGCCATCAACATCTTTTACAGGTGTAATAGGTAAATCTTCTAGCTCTAAATTTTTGTACTCAGTCTCTTGAACCCCCGCACCATTTATAGTTTGCCAAAAATATCCATTTTTATATAAAAGCCCTACAGCAACTAAAGGAATACCTAAATCACTTGCAGATTTCAAATGATCCCCTGAAAGAATTCCAAGTCCTCCAGAATATATTGGAAGGATTTCGTCTAATCCATACTCTGCAGAAAAATATGCAATCAAATCTCCTTCATTTTCTGGATGTTTCTTTCTAAACCAAGTATTTTTGCTTTTCATATAATCTTCAAAATCTTTAACAAATTTATCATACTCTTTCAAAATTTCTTGATTTTCACATGTTTCCTCTAGCTTTTCTTGAGAAACATTTTTTAAAAATTTTACAGGATTTTTACCAACTCTCTCCCACAAATCTATATCTATTTCTTTAAATATCTTTAAGAAATTTGTATTCCATGACCACCATAAGTTATTTGCTATAACTGATAATTTTTCAATCCTTTTGGGTAACTGAGGATTGACTTTTATCCTATTAAATGTGTACATTTATTACTTCCTCCTTATGTTTTTTGTTCCGTTTTTCATATGTTCCAAATTTTCAATTATATTTTATAAATAAAGTTGAAATATGTCAATGGTTTTAGGGAAAGTTTTTTGAAAAGCGTTACTATACATGTTAGAGCTCCTGGCTTTCACATTTGTATTTATGCAACAATAAAAATATTTTCTCGCTTTATATTTATAAATGAGACTAGCAAGCCGGGAACTGTAATAAGTACTGATTCTAAATTTCAAAATCTTCTATGTTAGTCACAGGTATTGCTCCCTCTTTTATAAGTTCATTTGTTCCATAAGAATTATCACTTGTTATATTTCCAGGAATTGCATATACATTTTTTCCTTGCTCTAATGCATGTTCTACTGTAATCATTGTTCCGCTTCTCTTCTTTGCTTCTACTACTAAAACTCCATCAGAAAGTCCACTAATTATTCTGTTTCTTGTTGGGAAATGATGCTTTTCTGGTTTGATTCCTATAGGATATTCTGTAATTATTGCGCCATTATTCACTATTATCTGTTTATATAATTCTATATTTTCTGATGGATAGACTATATCCAATCCACATCCAAGCACAGCAATTGTTTTTCCTTTTACTGCAACAGCTCCTTTATGAGCATATGTGTCAATTCCTCTTGCAAACCCACTTATTATACAAATTCCTCTTTTGGCTAATTCATATGCAAATTTATATGCATTTTCTAGCCCATACCTAGTTGCCTCTCTACAGCCAATTATTGCAATTGACTTTTCATTAAGTAATTTTTCATTTCCTAATACGTACAATCTTTGAGGATTTCCATATATGTACTTTAATTTTTCTGGATAATTTTCATCTCCTAAAATAATTGTTTTAATTTTATCTTTTTTCAAATTTATTTGCATGCAATCTCTCCTTACTTAAGATTGCCCCCGAAATTACTTATTAGTTTTTTTAATTAGCATTTATAATTAGTAAAATAATTGCTATTTATCTAGACAAAAGAGCTAGAAAACTGGAGACGTACTTTGTGTACGCTGAGGATTTTCGACGTTAAGTTCAACAACGCCAAATAGTAATTATTTTACCAATTTTGCTGCCTTAACCACATTATACATAAGCATAGCCACAGTCATCGGTCCTACTCCTCCCGGTACAGGAGTTATATATGATACTTTTTTTGAAACATTTTCAAAATCCACATCTCCAACAAGTTTTCCTTCATCACTTCTGTTTATTCCAACATCTATAACCACTGCACCATCTTTTACCATATCTGCTGTAACAAATTTTGGCTTTCCAAGTGCTGCCACCAAAATATCTGCTTCTTTTACTATATCCTTTATATTCTTTGTTCTAGAATGACAAACAGTAACCGTAGCATTCTTATTTAACAAACATTGTATTAACGGCTTGCCAACAATATTGCTTCTGCCTATTATAACTGCCCTCTTTCCTTCAGTTTCTATATTATACTCTTCTAACATCTTTATTACTCCATGTGGAGTGCACGAAATAAAGCAATCCTCTCCTATAGAAAGTTTCCCTACATTTATTGGATTAAAGCCATCAACATCTTTCCTATAATCTATAGTATTAAATGCCTCTCTTATATCTAATCCCTCTGGAATTGGGCTCTGTAATAAAATACCATGTATATCTTTTCTATTGTTTAATTCTTTAATTAAATTTATAAGTTCTTCTTGTGTGGTTGAGTCATCTTTCAAATACTCTTCAAACTCAATCCCTATTTCATTGCACGCCTTACTCTTATTGCGTACATAAACACTCGAAGCTTTGTCATCTCCAACCATTATAACAGCAAGTTTTGGAAATATACCTTTTCCTCTTAGTTCATCAACTTCAACCTTTAAACCTTCTCTAATTTTTTTCGCAAGTGCTTTTCCATCTATTATATACATTTTTTCCTCCTCTGCCACAAAATGGACTGTTTTTTGCGACACTTATTATAATATATTTTGCATTCTTTTTTCTATCCTCAAGGAAATCAAATAGCTATGTTTACTCAAACATACTTCTCCACTTCAAGTACCAAATTGCCTTTTCTTGTATTGTTTATTATTTTTCCAATTTTAAATCTTCCTTTTCCTCTAACTGTTATCATGTCATTTTCTTTTACTTCTTTTGCACCTTTTGTAACTAACTCATGATTTATAAATACTCTTTCTTCCTTAATTATGGTTACTGCCTTTGCTCTAGATGTCCTTATAATCTCTGAAACTATGCTGTCTATTCTCATTGATGGAATTATTATATCTATCAGTTGTGTTTTAGGCTCTTCTATATTTAATTTTTCTATACCCCAACTTTGAAATATAGCTTTACTAAATCTAGTCAACTCTTTTAATCCACTTATTATATATTTTTCAGATTCTTTTAGTACAATCAAATCAGCCCCATCTTTACTTGTAATTATATCTCCTACCTTTTCTCTCTTCATTCCTATTTTTATTATTGCGCCTAAATAATCCCTATGTGAGTACATTCCCTTTAGTTCATTTGGCAAATTTATTCTAACAACTTCAAAAATAGTATTATAGTCAAATTGATCATTTTTTATAATCTCTTCCAGTTTTTCTGGATATATAACCAAGACTGTTCTTTCTGCTGTTTTATATCCTCCTGTTGCTACATAATTTGATATTTTTAATTCTAACATCACTCTTTCTAATAACTGTCTTTGTCTCATATCTAAAAAATCTGTATGTCCTACCGAATTTCTTTTATTAACAAACTCTATCTTGTCAAGTAATTTTGACACTAATATCCTGTCATCATCATTTATATATTTGTTTAAAATCTCTTGTCTATTCAATTTTATTTTTCCTTTCCTGTTGATACCTTTTTGTCAATTTTTTTCATTTTTGAGGCACTTCCTAATTAAGCTTACTCTACAAACTCATATTTATATAAAGTCTGCCCCTAAAATATCCAAATTTTATAAAATGTATAGAATAATGTGTGTTAATTAAAGAGCACTAGAAATTTTTAATTTAACACACTAAAAAATACATATTCCATTTTTAGGTATTTATAAATGCCTCGTATATCCAAGTTGAAATTGTTTCTGTATCCATGCCATATTTTTTTTCTAACTCATCTACTGAGCCATGTTCAATAAATTTATCTGGATATGCAAATGCCTTAATTTTGACATCTCGCAATTCTTCGTCCACAATCATTTCCTTTATGCTAGTTCCTAATCCTCCAGTAATTACTCCATCTTCTATTGTTATACATTTTTTTGTTCTTTTCATAGAGTTTATAATTTCTTCTCTATCTAATGGTTTTAAAAATCTGCTATTTATTACTTCTGTTCCTATACCTTTTTCTTGCAATTTTTTTGATACTTCTAACGCTCTTGCCACCATATTCCCAATTGCGATTATTGTAACACATTTTTCACTATTTTTAAATGTGTTTTCTACAATTTTTTCACATTTTCCCAATTCTATTTTTTCATGTCTTGCAAATTTAATTTTACTTTCTCCACCCCTTGGATATCTAATTACTGCTGGTTTATTTAGATTCAATGCAAATTCTAGCATTTGTCCAAGTTCTTCAAAATCCTTTGGTGCCATTATATTAATATTTGGTATTAGATTAAAAAATGCTAAATCATATATTCCTTGATGAGTTTCTCCGTCGTTTCCAACTATTCCCGCTCTATCTACACACATTACTACTGGTAATCCTTGCATACAGATGTCATGTATTACTTGGTCATACCCTCTTTGATAAAATGAAGAATATAAACTAATTACCGGTTTTAGCCCATTTCTTGCCATTCCTGCTGACATTGTTAATGCATGCTGTTCTGCAATTCCTACGTCAAAAAATCTATCTGGAAATCTTTTTGCAAACTCTGTCATTCCCGTTCCATCTCTCATAGCAGCAGTTACTGCAACTATTTTATTATCTTTTTCTGCAAGCTCCACTAATTTTTTTCCAAATCTTTTTGAATAATCTTCTCCTTTTTGCTTTTTTGATTTTCCTGTTTCAATATCAAACGCTGATGTACTATGAAATTTGTCCGGATTTTCTTCTGCAGGTGCATAACCTTTTCCTTTTTTTGTTATTGCATGTATTAGTATTGGTCCTTCTAAGTCTTTTGCCTTTTGAAAAATCTCTTCTAAATCACCTATATTATTTCCATCTACTGGTCCTAAATACTTAAATCCTAAATCCTCAAAAAGCATATTAGGAATTATCATTTGTTTAATTCCATATTTTACTTTTCTTACAAATTTTATTATTTTGTTTCCCACTTTTGGAATTTTTGATACTGCTCTTTTTATATATCTATTGGATTTGTTGTACAATTTTCTTGTTCTTACTCTTGTTAAAAATTCAGAAATTCCGCCAACATTTTTCGAAATACTCATTTCATTATCATTAAGCACAACAATTAAATTTGTTCTGCTATTTCCCGCATCATTTAATGCCTCTAGTGCCATTCCCCCAGTTAATGCACCATCTCCAATTACTGCAATAACAAAATTATCTTCTTTCTTTATATTTCTTGCTCTTGCTATTCCTAACGCTGCCGATATTGATGTACTGCTATGTCCTGTATTGAAATAATCATATTCAGACTCAGATGTTTTTGGAAATCCTGCTAGTCCACCAAACTTTCTAAGTGTAGAAAATTTATCCTTTCTGCCTGTCAAAATTTTATGTATATATGTCTGATGCCCAACATCCCATACTATTACATCCTTAGGTAAATTAAATGTACTATGTAATGCAATTGTAAGTTCTACTACTCCTAAATTTGATGCCAAATGTCCACCTGTATTTGAAACTGTTTCTATAACTAATTTTCGTAACTCGTCAGCTAATTTCTTTTTTTCAACTTTATTTAATTTTTTTAAATCTTTTGGATAATTTACGCTGTCTAAAATATTCATCTTTCACATTCCTTTTTAAATATAGTCTTATACTATTTTATCATACTTTGTCAAGAAATAATAAATTTAAGAAAGGCCTAAATTTATGATACAGTTCATGGCTTGTTCGTTTTATTTAATATGCAAGAAAAACAAGATTGTCTAAGAATCTGCTCGAATATGTCGGTCAAGCTCATTTTTACAGAAATTCTATGAGAAATTTTGACGAATTCTATGAGAAATTTTGACGAATTTTATTGATAATACAATTTTTTTGAGTTATAATATATTTGAAGTTTAATATAAAAAGACAAATTTTATTGTCTGATTGGAGGTATACATGATTAAATTAAAAAAACTTTTATTTGTTTTTATAACTTTTCTATTCATATTTCTTATGGCATCAAATGTATTTGCAACAAACATTGTATTAGATACAGATAATTCAGAGACTTCAAATACAGTAAAAGGCAAAACCACTTTAGAATTGGTAGAAAATAATGTTTGTACTATTGATGTTGATGATTATGGTAGGTTTACAAAGCAAATTACTGAATTTAATGAATACGAAAAATCTGCAATCCTTACTTTAACTTTTACTAATTTAAAAAATGTTGAGGAAACTTATAGAGATGTTGAAATATTTTTTGTTATAGATAACTCTTCAAGTATGTCTGAACAATATAATGGACTTACTAGAAAACAAGCTGTTATTGATTCTGCAAATTCTTTAACAGATAGATTATTTAATTCTAATCCAAATGTAGAGATTGGAGTTGTAGGTTTCTCTAGTTTAGACTTTATCGCTGGTGAAACTGAAGGAACAATAAATGATGCAACACTAAAGCTAAAACCAAGTAGTTCAAAAGATGCTGTAAAAGGTGCTATATCTGATTTAGCAAATTTAAAAGCTGGTCCTAGAACTAACATTGAAGCTGGTCTATCTGTAGCTCAAAATAATTTTTCAGATGATACAAACAAAAAAAGATATATTATACTTTTAACAGATGGTGTGCCTAACAATGCAACAGATGGAACATTTGCTACATACTCTGGAGTAGTTGCATCAAGGACAAAATCAAAAATAGAAGAGATTCAAAATTCTGGAATCGAAATTATAGCCGCAATGATCAACTTAAATAGTGAACGTGTAGAACCAACTACTCAAAGAACATATAGAGCTTTGGCAGAAGAAATATTTGGAACTGAAGAAAATCCTACAACAAGCAAATATTTTTATATCTCAGATGCAGATATACAAGATACAATAGTAAATGATATATTCTCTAATTTAGTAGTAGTAACTGATAATACTTTAAGAAATATTGTTATTAAAGATTATTTCCCACAAGAAATAATTGATAACTTCGATTTCGAATATGTAGCAAGTCCAAACATAGGAACAGTATCAGAAAAAGTTGATACAACTGATAATTCTATCACATGGAACATAGAGCTTTTAAGTGAAGGTGAAACTGCGACTTTAAGTTATAAACTAAAATTGAAAGAAGATTATAACAAAGAAATAATTGATAAAATATTACCTACTAATGAAAAAGTTGATATAACTGCTGAAAACAATGACAAAGATTTTTCTGAAACATCTGATGTATCACCTACAGTTAGGGTTGAATATGAAGAACCTGTAATAGACGAACCAAATATAGTGGTTAATGAAATTACTCCTCCAGATAATGAGGTGGTTATAAATAAAGTAGACAATACAGTGGCAAATACTATCTTACCTCAAACTGGTGAAAATTCTGTAGAATTATTTGTTGCAATATTTTCTATAATAGCTATAATTGTAATTTGCAGAATAATTTATTTAAGAAAATATTCAGATGATTAGAATTAGACCTATCATATTAGTCAGTTATTATAGCTGTAAACTATAATAACTGACTAATAAAATTTTAGAAACTAAAAGGTAACCTAAGTATTGGTTACCTTTTTAGTTTCTCTTACTTGGTTGGGCTGGCTAGATTCGAACTAGCGCATGCCAGAGTCAAAGTCTGGTGCCTTACCGCTTGGCTACAGCCCAATATATAATTTATTATGCTACTTTTAATCAAATTTATTCATTAACATTTCTATAGATATAACATATAAATTTGATGGGGTGGAAGATGGGACTCGAACCCACGGTCTTCAGTGCCACAAACTGACGCGTTAACCAACTACGCTACATCCACCATCTTCAATGTAACTGCATATATAATTTTACCCCATCTTATATGTATTTGTCAACAGTTTTTTTTATTTTTTTTAACTTTCAACTTCCTTTGCCCATATAATTAATCTTCTCTTAGTATCATCTGTACAAGTAGTTAATGATATTTCTCTTTTTCCTTTTGTATCCCTGTTCATATATTCAGAATCACTTGTACTTGTTTCATATTTATTATATATTTCATATGTTACTTTTTGTCCATCATTTCCTGTTATATATATTTTATCTCCATTTTGTAGCCTTTTATTATTTGAGAAAAATGTTCCATTTCTGTAATTGTGTCCCGCAAACACTGTATTTCCAACTTCATTTAGTCCTATTGTACCAGGATACATTTTAACAATAGCAACATTTAAAGAGTTTATACTCATGTCGTAATCAGCGACAATTGGATATTTTACATCTGTAGCAGGAATCTCTATTGTTCCTATTACATCATATCCCATATATGTTACTGTATCTCCATTATTATCATCTGTAATAGTATTGTTGTCTTGGTAAAGTGTATTTAAATCTACGCTTGTTCCTGGGTCATTAAAAATAATATTTTCTTGTGGTCTATTTATAATTCTATTTGCTTGAGTATCTTCAAATTCCTCTACAGCATCTCCAGCTGCTTGTTGTATATAATATTTTCTATACACGTCTATTCCAAAAAATATAAGTAATCCTATTATTGCAATTATAACTATAATTAAAACTACAGTTAATGTTTTACTATATTTACTATTAAACATTTTTATTCCCTCCCCTGTTTCTTTGATTACATAAATATATTATACCACAAAATCTTTATATAATCTAGACTTTTGCATATGTTTTTTATCCTACGATTTTGTCTCCTAGTGTTTTTCCTGCTAAAACATGAAAATGTATATGCATAACTTCTTGCCCTGAATCCTTTCCACAATTAGCTATAACTCTGAATCCTTGACTTGCAAATCCTCTATCTTTTGCTATTTTGTTTATAGTTTGATAAATATGTGCAATTAGATTGCTATCTTCTTCAGATACATCTAACAAGGTTTCAATATGCTTTTTAGGAATTACTAAAATATGAATCGGTGCAGCTGGATTTATATCATTAAAAGCTATTACTTTATCGTCCTCGTACACTAGTTCTGAAGGAATTTCTCCTTTTATTATTTTACAAAATACACAATCTTCCATTATTTTACCTCTTTTCTTTAAATTTGTACATGTGATTTAACAGCTTTCAAACTAAATCTTTTCATTATTCTATTATTATCTTTAACAATTATATTATACAATTTAATAAATTTCAACACATATTTTAACATTTTTTAAGCTGGGAAACTTAATACTTTCCCAGCCTAAAAATTTCGCTCCTTATTTCGTCGAGTTTGTTTTTCTTCTTGCGCCCTAAATATGGTTTTAAATTCCTTAATAAGCACATATTATTTTCAATTTCATCCTCAAGCTCTTGCATGTAATATGCTTGTTCCAAATCTATTTTCCAATCATTTTCACATGAGTATTCAATTGTTTCAGCAAAAAAGTGCATATGTAAGGATAACCATGTATCATACTTCTTCATAATAATTTGATATATATCATCTGCTAATCCTATATTATAAATAGTAAGATACATTATAAGGCAATCTACAAGTAGCATAACCATATTTAGTATTGCAAAAAAAAGTTCATGATTGATGACAAAATATATCATCAAATAAACACAAATAATCAAAAATATGCCTGTCAAAATTAGCCGTTTCATTTTGTGCTTTCTCCTTTCAAAATACAGCGACGTAATTACATCAACTCTTATTTAAAAGAGCATGATAATATTATAGTATTTTTATTGCGAAATGTCAAATTACTAACCCGAACTTATCCATACATATATATACGAATATTTTTTCTTATGTATTATCTTTTATTCCAAAAATAAATTTTACAAATCCTCTTAAGAATTTTGGAACTTTTTTAACAACTATAGTCATACCTATTCCCTCCTCTTGTAAGTAATAGCATTAAAGTTATTACCACTATTTACTTATTTTAGCAGCATAACCACATTAGTCCAACTGCTATAATTACTACTCCTATTAGAAATAGCCATCCTGACAAAGGAAGCAATAATACAAGTAACATTCCTAATCCTAAACCTATTAAACAAACAGCTATTGTCTTTTTTAAAATACGCAACATATTATTACCTCCTATCTTTTATATATTATATTATTGTTTACTATTATTTGTTACCACTTTATGGCTACTATGCAAAAGTAGAATCTTGTGTTATAATTAATGCTATAGTTTAGAACAATCTTATTTATATTAATTATTAATTTTTTATCATAAGGAGGTTTATTTTGAAAAAAGACATAGCAATTAAAATAATAAATATTTTGAAAGAGACATATCCAGATGCTAAATGTAGCCTTAATTTTACTACTCCTTTTGAAATGTTAGTTGCAGTTATTCTATCTGCACAATGTACAGATGAAAGGGTTAATAAAACCACTCCTAATATTTTTAGCAAATATTCTACACCAATAGATTTTGTACAAATGCCATTAGAAACATTAGAAGACCTTATTCATCCTTGTGGATTTTATAAAAATAAAGCAAAAAATATAAAGCTAACGGCACAAAAACTTGTAGACGAATTTGACGGAAAAGTTCCTGATACAATGAAGGAACTTCTTTCTCTTCCAGGTGTTGGGAGAAAAACAGCAAATGTAGTAATGCTTGAGGCTTTTAACAAACCTCAAGGAATTGCAGTAGACACGCATGCCAAAAGATTATCAAATAGAATTGGTTTTTCAAATGAAGAAACTCCAGAAAAAATAGAACAAGACTTGCTAAAATTATTTCCTTATGAGTATTTAAAAGACATTAATCACATTTTAATCTATCATGGAAGAGCAATTTGTACAGCTCGTTCCCCTAAATGTGATAAATGTCCAATTAAAGATTATTGTAAATATTACTCAAAATCTTAAATTAAAATTATATTTTTTCGTATATTTTAATAAAATCACTCCATAATACATGTTATGGGGTGATTTGCTTTGACAAATATAAACTGTTCTTGTAATTGTAAATATCAAATTGATGGTAAATGTCATTTAGATGATATTAAATCTCAAAAAATATCTCCTAATCAAGAGTGCATATACTTTTCGCCAATCTCAAAATAGAATTACTATATAACCCATCTTAAACTTAGATATTTTGCTTCAATTTATATCAGTTTATAAATTGTAAAATATGCTATAAATTATAACGTTTTGCTATTTTTATAATTTATATTTTAATATTAATTATTTTTTTCCTATGGTTTACTTTTAATTAAGTGCCATTTTTACTAAATTTACAAAAAGTGGTGCAGGCTTATCTGGTCTTGATTTGAATTCTGGATGAAATTGACATGCTATAAAATATGGATGTTCTTTTATTTCTACAATTTCTACCAAATTTCCATCTGGTGATGTTCCTGACACTATAAGACCTTTTTTCTCCATTTCTTCTCTATATTTATTATTAAACTCAAAACGGTGTCTATGTCTTTCTTTTATCTCATTGTTTTTATATACTTTCTCTGCTAAGCTACCTTCCTTAATAACACATGGATAACTTCCCAATCTCATTGTTCCACCTTTCTTAGTCACATCTTTTTGGTCATACATTATATGTATAACAGGATTTTCACATATTTCGTCAAACTCTTCTGAGTTTGCATTTTTTAAATCCAATACATCTCTTGCAAATTCTACCACTGCCATTTGCATTCCCAAACAAATTCCTAAAAATGGTATTTGGTTTTCTCTTGCATATTTTATAGCCTGTATTTTTCCTTCTATTCCTCTATTTCCAAAACCTCCAGGAACTACTATTCCTTTACATTCTGAAAGTACATCTTTAGCATTCTCTGCTGTTATTTTTTCCGCATCTATCAATTTAACCTTAACTTTTACACCATTTTCTATTCCAGCATGGTTTAGGCTCTCTATAACTGACAAATACGAATCCTCTAACTTAACATATTTTCCAACAATCCCTATTGTAACTTCTTTATCAGATATTTTTTGTATTTTTTTATTCAATTCTTTCCATTCTTCATTATGTGGATTTATATTCTCTAGTTTCAAATGTTTACACACTTGTACTGCTAGTCCTTCTTTTTCTAGCAATAACGGTACTTCATATAAGCAATTAGCTGTTTTATTTGCAATAACACTATCTTTTCTTACATTGCAAAACAAAGCAATTTTTTCTCTCATGGCATCTGGAATGTCTATTTCTGTTCTGCAAACTAAAATGTCTGGTTTTATTCCTAATGATTGTAATTCCTTTACAGAATGCTGTGTAGGTTTTGATTTTAATTCATTTGAACCAGAAATATATGGAAGCAATGTAACATGTATATAAATAACATCTTCAGCTTGATTTTCAATTCCAACTTGTCTTATTGCTTCAAGCATTGATAACCCCTCTATATCTCCTACCGTTCCTCCAATCTCTGTTATTACAACATCTATGTCTTTATCTTCAAATGAGTAGATTTTTTCTTTAATAGCATTTGTAACATGAGGTATTACTTGTACAGTTTTTCCAAGGTAATCTCCTCTTCTTTCTCTATCTATAACTTCCTGATAAATTTTTCCCATAGTAATACTAGAATTTTTAGTCAAATTTTCATCAGTAAATCTTTCATAATGTCCTAAGTCCAAATCTGTTTCAGCCCCATCATCTGTTACAAAAACCTCCCCATGCTCATATGGGCTCATTGTTCCAGGGTCAATATTTATATACGGATCAAATTTTTGGTTAACAATCTTATACCCTCTATTTTTCAAAAGCCTTCCTAAAGATGCTGCTGTTATTCCTTTCCCCAATCCAGATACAACTCCACCCGTTACAAAAATATACTTCGTTTTCATACTACTACCACCTTTCTTTTACTTTTTTGGACACTTCTAATTCAAACTTCAACATTTTTGTGCTCTAGAAAAAGCACAATTTACTAGAATACAATAATAGTGTGCGTTATTAAAAGCAAAGCTTTTGACTCACACATGTGCTTTTTTTCTTCGTGAATATACATGGTTCTTGGAAACTTAAACCTTGTTGTATACGCAAAATCGTTAAAAATACTTCAAATTTCTATAAATGGACAATTCTATCTTAATTGTTCTTTGTTCGTGCCAATTCCAAGTTTCCAACCGTAGTTAGGAAATTTCAAAGGCAATGGCGATTTCAGATATTTTTTAGTTATAAGAAATGTAAATTACTATAACTTAAAAAATTTAAAGAAGTAGATTAAATTCAAACGCAAAAAAGCGTTTTTTTTTAATCTACTTCTTCAAAATCTATATTTAATCAAAGAACTTAATAAAGATATTATCACTAATTAAAAAATAAATCAAGTGTTTTTTAATTTTTCTATCATTTTTTTATAATTTTTTGATTTTATTATACTCGTTCCAGCTACAATAATGTTGCACCCAGCCATTCTTAAGCTCTTAACATTATCCAGATTAATTCCTCCATCAGCTTCTATATCTACTTCAAGTCCTTGTTTTTTAGTATAATCTTTTAATTTCTTAATTTTTTCAATTGTGCTTGGTATTAACTCTTGTCCTCCTTTTCCAGGTTCAACAGTCATAACAAGAACTGTATGAACATATGGAAGTATATTATATATCTTTTCAATTTCAGTATTAGGTTTAAGACTTATACCTACTTTACAATTATTTTCTTTAATAAATGAGAGCCATTCTAAAATTTCTTTATCATCTTTTGCTGATTCATAATGAACAGTAATATTCCTAGGCTCAAAAACTAAAAAGCTTTTTACATATGACATTACATCTTCTACCATTAAATGCACATCTAACGGTATATTGGTTATGCTATTTAGATATTCAGAATATTCTGTCATTAAATCTACTGTGTTATTTTCTACAAACTTTCCATCCATTACATCTATATGAAAATAATCAGTCCCTGCTGTTTCCAAATTGTAGAAAGTTTGTATGCAATTATCCCTTTTTACACTTAATATTGATGTTGAAACTTCCATTTTCTACCTCCTTTGTTTTCATCTTGCAATAATTTTCATATCTCTGTCTAGATATTTTTCCTTTCTCAAGAGCCTTTTTTATTCCACAGTTTTCTTCCTTTATGTGACTACAATCTCCATACTCACAATCATTTAGATATGGTCCAAATTCTATAAAAAAATGAGCTAAATCTTCTTTTGGTATTTCATATATATCAAATGTAGAAAATCCTGGTGTATCAGCTATGTATGAATTTTCTTCAATTTTATATAAGTTCACCTGAGTAGTTGTGTTTTTACCTCTTTTATTTTTATTGCTTATTAAGCCTTCTTCTGATATATTTCTTTCAAATATATCATTAATTAAAGTGGACTTGCCAACACCAGAATTTCCTGAAAACGCTGTTATATTATTTTTCAAAAATGGCTTTAACTTGTTTACCCCAACTTTTTCTTTTGCATTTGTTTTAATAACTTCATAGCCTATATTTTTATATATGCTACTTATTTTTTCTATTTTTTCATCTTCCTCTAAATCTACTTTATTTAAACAAATTATTGGTTTTATCCCTAAAAATTCCGCATATACTAACTGTTTATCCAATAACTCCAAATCTGGATTAGGCAACTTCATAGAAATAACAAGAATTATCTGTGTAAGATTTGCCATCTTTGGACGTTTAAGATAATTCTTTCTTGTGTGTATTTTTGTTATAACTCCAACCATTTTTTCTTCATCAGTTATTTCTATATCAACTAAATCCCCTGCAACAGGACTAACATCATTGCTTTTAAACCTTCCCCTTGCATTGCAATCATATGTTTTACCTTCGATTTCTACTTTATATAAATTTGATATATTGCTTAAAACTATTCCTTTTTGCACATAGTACCTCCATTGTTAATATGTATCTTACAAATTTATAAATATTATTTCTTCTAACATTCCTCACCACCTCACTTTCTATGTAGATTATGAGCTGGTAATCACTAAACTGTTTTTCCCTATTTACTCCTCAAATTATACATTTTCTATTTATAATTGTCAAGTTTTTTCAAACCTTTGTTTGTATTTGAGACTTTATATCAAATTGTTAAATTTGGTCTTTTCCTAATTTGTTATTTTCGTTTATAGACAAGCTAGGAGTCTAAGCTTTTGCTTAAACTCCTAGCTTATTTTTCTATTCAAATGTTACTGTCTCATCTGTTCCTACCTTTACATACTTAATTGTACTATAAATTACTTTTCCTGTTCCAGAATCTGTAATAGAAAGAGTAACTTTTAAATTTTCGCCATCTTTTCCTGACAAAGTTATTCCTGAATATGCATCTGCATTTTTATCTATGTCAGCTCTTGTTTCTCCATTTACTGTTATACTTACTGTTGAACTTTCTGTTGCTGGCTCTCCTTCTGCTGGTGCAGTATAACCTCCTGTAATTTTTAGTACATTTATTATTACACCAACTTCTTTAGTTTCTGCAACCTTATTGACTGTAAGTGTTACTTTTGTTCCTTCATCAACAGTCTTTCCTACATCAAGGCTTTGTTTTAGAACAACTCCATCATCTTTGCTTGTATCCTCTTCATATACTACATCTACTTCAAATCCCAAATCTGTAAGAGTTTTCTTTGCTGTTGCTTCTGGCTCTCCAACTACATGTTCCATAGTAATTTGTTTAGTTCCTGTGCTAACATATATTTTTACTGTTTCACCTGCATTTAATTCTTCATCCGCAGCTGGTTCTTGCCTTATTACATATCCCGCTTCTACTTTACTACTTGCTTCTTCAATTACCTCTGCTTGTAATTCTTCTTTTTCAATAGCCTGCTTTGCTTCATCTTGAGTTAATCCTGTTACTTTTGGTACATTTTTTATATTCTCACCTAAGCTTATTACTACCTTTACTGTTGATTTTTCTTTAACAGTATAGCCTTTCATATATGCTGGATCTTGTGATACAATTTTTCCCTTTTCTACATCCGAATTATATTCTTCTTCTATTTCCAATTGTAGCCCTGCTTCTTGTGCTACCGTTTCAGCCTCTTCCCTTGTCATCTCTACAAAGTTTGGAAGCTCAACATCATTGGTTCTTCCAATATTCAATATTGCTTGTGTTCCAAAGAATCCTATTAACGGTATTGTAATAACCAGTAATATAATCAATATTATTTTTAGTGCTTTATGCCTTTTGAAAAATTCACTTACTTTTCCTTTCTTTTTTTCCTGTTTTTCTGCTTCTTTACCTGTTGTTCCCATATTATTTAGCGTTTCTTCTGAAATTGTATCTATTCTTTGTGTATATGCCATATCATTTGAAGCTGTTTTTACAAAATCTCCGTCTGGATTTTTTAGTGCCATGTTTAGGTCTTTAAGCATTTCTGTTGCTGATTGATAACGTAAGTTTAAATCTTTTTCCATTGCTTTCATTATTATTTTGTTTACTGAATATGGGATTGATGGATTTAACTTTATTGGTTCTACTGGCTTTTCTTGCATATGTTTAAGTGCTATAGATACTGGGGTATCTGCATCAAATGGAACTCTTCCTGTTAGCATCTCATACATTACTACTCCAAGTGAATACAAATCTGATTTTGCATCTGTATATCCTCCTCTTGCATGTTCTGGTGAGAAATAATGTACTGAACCAATTGTTGTACCAAATGCTGTAATTGTAGAATTTGAAACTGCTTTTGCTATTCCAAAATCTGTAACCTTTGCGACTCCATCTTCTGTTATTATAATATTATGTGGTTTAATATCTCTATGTACTATATGGTTCTTGTGTGCTACTTCTAATGCCGATGCTATTTGTATAGCAATATCAAGTGACCATTTCCAAGGAAGTACCCCATCTTCATCTATTATCTCTTTTAGTGTTTTTCCTTGTATTAATTCCATAACAATATAGTATACATTTTCTTCTGTTCCAACATCATATATAGATACAATGTTTGGGTGTGTTAAACTTGCAGCTGACTGTGCTTCAGTATTAAACCTTCTTATAAATTCTTCATCTGTTGTAAACTCTTCTTTTAGTACTTTTACAGCAACATACCTCTTTAAAATTGTATCTTGAGCCTTATATACAGTTGCCATTCCACCATTTCCAATTTTCTCCAAAATTTCATATCGGTTTCCTATTATTCTTCCTTCTAAGTTCATTCAAAAACCCCCATCTCAAGTAATCTTGCCCTCACTATCAAGTATATATAAAATCAATTACTATATCATCTAACTAATTATTATAATTGTAATATTATCTATTCCACCAGCCATATTAGCCTCTTCTATTAACTTATCTGCTGCTGAATTTATGTCTTGCGTTATTAAAGTATAAATTCTATTTTCTTCTACCATATTAGTCAAACCATCTGAGCACATTATAAATACATCACCTTTTTCAAAGTTCCTGGCTCTTATATCTGGCTCTACATAAGGCGTACATCCCAATGCTTTTATAAGCATATTTTTCTTAGGATGCGTTTTTGCTTCTTCCCTAGTAATCTTTTTGTCTTCAACTAATTTTTGCACATAACTATGATCTTTTGTGAGCTTTCTTATTACATCTTTTCTTATTCTATATATTCTACTGTCTCCTACATGTCCTATATATGCCTTATTATTATATATTACACAAACCTCTAAAGTAGTACCCATTCCTTCTAATTCTGGAACTTCTTTTGACTTTTCATATACTACCATATTTGCATATTCGACAGCACTCTTTACTAATTTTAATATTTCTTCTTTTTCTTTGGTTATTCTTTCAAAATTATTCTGAATATATTTTTGTACTGACTCTGTAGCAAGTCTACTTGCTATTTCTCCTCCTTTGTATCCTCCCATACCATCAGCTAAAATATATATTTTTGGTTCTTCTGTTTCTTCTGAGATATAGAAATAGTCTTGATTTTGTTCTCTAACTCTTCCTATATCTGTCTTAGCAAAAACCATTACTTACCTCCACTTAAATTTTTTCTTCTCAATTGTCCGCAAGCCGCATCTATATCAGACCCAAGCTCTCTTCTTATAGTTGCCACAATTCCATTTTCATTTAGATAATCTCTAAACTTAATAATATTTTCATTAGAGCTTTTTACATAGGCTCCATTTTCTATTTTGTTTATTGGAATTAAATTCACATGGCAAAGCATTCCTTTTAATAATTTCACCAATTCCTTTGCATCTTCTAAATTGTCATTATTGTCCTTAGCCAATGCATATTCGAAAGAAATTCTCTTGTTAGTCTTTTTTATATAATACCTACATGCTTCCATTAATTCTTTTATATTATATCTATTGTTAATTGGCATCATCGAACTTCTCTTTTCATCATTTGTTGCATGTAGTGAAATTGACAAAGTACATTGCATTTCTTCATCTGCAAATTTGTATATCATTGGAACCAATCCACTGGTAGAAATACTTATATGCCTTGCTCCAATATTTAATCCCTTTTGATTATTTATTATTTTTATTGCTTTCATTACATTTTCATAATTGTCAAATGGTTCTCCTATTCCCATAAAAACAACATTTGAAATTTTATCTTCAATGTCTTGCTCTACTGCTAAAATTTGCTCTACTATTTCTCCAGCCGAAAGGCTTCTTACAAACTTTATTCCAGTTGAAGCACAAAACTTACATCCCATCTTACATCCAATTTGAGATGATACACATATAGTTTTTCCATGATGATACTGCATAAGAACTGTTTCTATTGCATTACCATCAAGTACATCAAATAAGTATTTTTTAGTTCCATCTGATGATTCTTGCTTTTTTAATATGTTAAAATTACACATTGTATATTCTTTTTTTAGTTTTTCTCTTAACTCAATAGACAAATTAGTCATATCATCAAATTCTTTTACTTTGTCTATATATATCCATTTAAAAATTTGCTCGGCTCTATATTTCTTTTCACCTAAATTTTCTATTTCTTCTTTTAATTCATCTAAATTATATTTCTTTATGTTTTTCACGTTAAACCTTCATTTCTCTAAATAAATATTTTATGCATAACTTATATCACACTTTTCCATATTTTTCAATAGTTTAGGAAAAGAAATGTTGACCGTTATTATGGTATGGTTACAATTCACGGCTTGCCTATTTATATTTAATAGAGCAAGAAACAACATTTTATAAAAAGTAGCTCGAATATGTCGGTCAAGCTGATTTTCGTAGAAATTCTATGAGAAATTTTGGCAGCGCCCTCAAAAGGGTTCGAGATTCCCTACCAAAATTTTCTTAGAATTTCTATACTCAAATCACATTCCATTCCATATTCTCGTACTTTTTATAAAATGTTTTTCTTGCTGTATATTTATAAACAGCAACAGGTAAGCCGTGAATTGTAACATGGTATGTTTTGCTTCCTTTTTCTTAAAATTCAGAACTATTTTCTCAATTTTTTTAATTCATTTAGTCTTGCTTCATAGGCAGCTAGCGTATCTTCTTTTAGTGCTATATCTGTCTTTGCTCCTATTGCCTGCAATACTTTTTCTGTGAATAAAGGGTTTTCTATTAAAATCGGTCCTAAAAGATATGTTCCAATAAAATTATTCTTCTTTATTCCCTCTAATTTACTTTCTTCATTTATTCCAATTCCTTTTTCTACTTGTAAAAAATATGAACTTGAATTATCTCCATACATCATTGTAAATTGACTTTTAAAACCTACTATTTCAATATTTCCATACATTCCTACTAAATAGCTATTATGCCTATGCATCATATTTCTTTTTGCATATACATCAAATATTCCTACTCCTTCAATTTTGCTACCATCTTCATTTTCTATATATTTTCCTAAGACTTCTACTGCATTTCCTGTAAACAAAAAGAATACATTTTTCTCTATTAATTCTTCAATTCTTTCTTTGTATGGCATTAACCTTTTTATTACTTTTTCCTGCGTTTTTTCTGTCATAGGTCCCAGATATATTAGATTAATATCCTCATTTACAAACGCTGGCACCTCATCTAAAGCAGTCTCTATAAGCTCTGCTTCAGGCACACACATTTTTAAATATCTCATATTATACATATCTCCAAATAAGTTGCAAAATTCAGGAAATAAAATCTCTATCCTCATTTATTTCACCCTCTCTACTTCTTTCTCTCTCTTAAAACAGAATTAAATTTTGGCAAGGAAAACAAATTTTAAATTTATTAGTCGTACTATGAACTTTATTAATCGTACTATGTGTTCATTTATTGCTTTCCAATATAGATTTAACAACATAAAAAATGTAAATCTGTTTTAATTCTTAAGCATAAGTTCAACCTTAGTCTTAACTGCTTCTTTAAGTTTAATTGCATATAAATCGTGTAATATAAACACTGTTTCTACATCATCTAATTTTAATTTGTCCACAGCAGTAATTTCATCTCTTTGATACACTATTTTTTCTTTGCTGACTCCTGCTATTTCGAGCCTTACAAGTCCATCTAAATAACGTGCTCCAGCTATTATTATTTGAGTTATACTATCATCATTCAAAAATTCATAATCTGTATCATACTGCCATGCTGTATTTTCACTACCTTTTTCAGCTTCATGTAAGTCATCTAGCAATAGTATTACAGCCTTTTTTCCTTTATATTTTCTCACATAATCAAATACTCTTGAGCATGCAATTGGATTCATTCCTTTTGCAAGATGAGTTATTATTTTTTTCCCATTTACAGTTTCTTCACTGTACCTTGTATCTACAATTTTTTGTTTTTTAAGCGATTCATTTATTTGCTCGCTACTAAGTCCTAACTGTTTTAATACAGTTATTACTGTAACAATGTTGTATATATTTATTATGTTATCACTAATCAAATCATACTTTTCTTGTAAATCACCATTTCTTAATGTTATCTTCATATTTTCTAAATCCAAATTAGTTACTAAATAATCTATGTTCGGAGATTTAAAATCACAATTTGGGCAATGTGCTTTTCCAATATGATTATACCTAACATAGTCATATACTAATTTACTATTGCATTTAGGGCATACAATAATGTCTCTTGCTATATTCTCACATTTGTCTCCATCTGTATCTAGCCTATCTATCCCAAAATATATTCTTTTGTTTTCTGGTGCAATATTGCTGGCTATTAAATCATCACCATTTAATATTAAAGTGGTTTCTTTTGGAATATTCTTTGTTAAAATTTCTGATATAAACTCAGTATGTGCATTTCTCATTAATGAATCTCTGAATAAATTTGTACATACTAAATATGTTGGTGTCATATATGGATATATTTTAGGAGAACTTCTTTCGTCCACTTCAAAAATAGCCAAATCCTTTTTGGCTTTGCCTTTCATATTTACACCACTTATTAGAGCAGTAGCAACTCCTGCGTCTATATTTGAACCATACCTATTATCTATAAATGTATAATTATTGTCTTTAAGTATGTCCTCTATCATATTACATACTGTAGTTTTCCCATTTGTTCCAGTAACCGCAACAATTGTCTTTGGTTTATCAATCTTCCCTATAAAGCCAGGGCAAACCACTGTTGCAAATTTCCCTGGAAAAAACGAAGCATTTCTTCTTAATAATTTTAGTAGTACTGTTACTGCTTTTGCTCCCCAAAGAGCAATATAAAATCTAAATCCCTTCTTCATATATAACTCTCATTCCTTTTATATAATTTCATTGGTAATTATATATTAAATTTCTATATAAAGCAATAATAAAATATAATTTATTACTTTACTAGTTACTAGATAATGGTCTGTAGACTATTTATTCTGTAACGCAAGTAAGTAGTCATTTTTTTATTTTTTCTACACGTTTCGACATTTTTTTCATTTATTAGATGATATATTTATATTGTTGATAATATGATTATGATTTTCTGATTAATACAATATTTTATATGGGGGTAAATAAATTTTATGAAAAATACTTTAGATATTGGAAACAGAATTAGAAAAATACGTGAAAATATGAATTTGACAAGAAATTCTTTTTCAGAAATCATTGACATCTCAGAAACTTTTTTATCTCAAATTGAAAGAGGTGAGAAATGCATTAGTCTAAATACATTATTGCGTATTTGTCAAAAAACTGGAATATCTGCAGATTACATTTTATTTGGCAATAATTCATTTTCCATATCTCAAATAAATATTATAAAAATATTAAATCAATTACCTCCAGAAGCAAACAATATTGTCTATAATACAGCTTGCTTTCTAAATAATATATATGATAAAAATAAAATTAGTAAAGATTAAAAATTGCACTGTATATACCTGACAAAGCAAGTAAAAAAGCTTTACTTTGTCAGGATATTTTGATTAATTTTAAAGATAGAATTTAAAAATTCTATCTTTTTCTAGCTTTTGAATACTTCATAAAGTAATTTTTCTATACTTGCTATTCTTCTTTCAAATATAGTATTAGTCATATCACTAATCTCACTATAATCTATAAGCTTAGCGAATTTTTGCATGTTTACCTTATGATTAGTATCAATTGTTTTTTTTAAATTTTTTTGTTCGATTTTTATTTCATTTAATAGTCCGTTTAGTTGTATGATTAATTCTTCTAATGTTTCATTTTCTTCTACTTTTTTGCTCATACAATCACCTCACATTTAACTCGCAATAATTCTACCATAAAGTAAAATAAAAATCAATAGTTTTGCGAAAATTTGTTCAGTTTCTTTTACTAGATAGTTACAATTCACGGCTTGCCTATTTATATTTAACAGAGCAAGAAACAACATTTTCTAAAAAGTATCTCGAATATGTCGGTCAAGCTGATTTTCGTAGAAATTCTATGAGAAATTTTGGCAGCGCCCTCAAAAGGGTTCGAGATTCCCTACCAAAATTTTCTTAGAATTTCTATACTCAAATCACATTCCATTCCATATTCTCGTACTTTTTAGAAAATGTTTTTCTTGCTGTATATTTATAAATTGCAATAGGCAAGCCGTGAATTGTAACACTAGATAATGGCCTTCGAATTAAGCATGTCCTGCAACGGTAGTTGATGAACGATACGCGTTTTCGTTAACCGCTTGCGGACAAACTCATTATTTACTTTTAAATTGTTGAAAGCAGACAAGAGTTGTTGTCTTATCTGCTTTCAAATTTCTTTATATTCCTAAGGTATATGGATTTCCTGAAGTTCCACTACCTCCTGTAACTTTTACATTTGATTTCAAATGAAATACTGGACGAATGCTATTGTCAACTCCACCTGATTGTATATTATTATTACTTTCTACTCTGAACATGTCACGTTCATAGAACCCTCCTGAAGAAACTCCCTGAACATAGGCAAAAGTTCTATTTGAGTTTGATTCTACATTGCGTGTAGCCAACCAATAGTAGCCTCCTGCATTCTCTATGTCTAACTTTGTCATTTGATTCCAATCAGTTTCGTAATTATTGTCTTTAGCTTTAAAAATTCCATTGTAATCAGTCATATAGCTTTCACTACTTGTAAAATATCCTACATCATCCTTGCTTGGATTTTTTGGATTACTTCCCACACTTCTTGCATAACTTGAATATAACCTATTATTATATTCCATTGCTTTACTATTTAATGTACTTACTGCACTATTATATGAATTTACTGCTGTTGTAAAGTCATCTATTGAAGTTGCTGTTGTATCTTTTTTTCCTAATGTTACAAATTCAACTTCGTCCATTGTTATTATCTGCACTTCTCCATATTTACTTGCATCATATAGGACTACACATGTTCTTTCTTCTCCTGTTGCGTCCACATATTTTACATAGTCTCCTTCTTTTAATTTGCTTTCTACACTATCTGATTCTGGCTTTGCTACCCCTAATTCATATGGTACCTCTTCTGTTCCATTTCCTCCTGTTATTATAAGGTTTGACTTTAAGTGGAATATTGGACGGAGTCCTTTTGTATATTTTTTTGAGTCAATATATTCTTTACTATCTATATAACATAAATATTCCCCGTTTACATTATTATAGACATAACGAACTCTAAAATAGCTTTCATTTGGGTACGAATCTACATATCGTGAAGTTAGCCAATATTGTTTACCTATATCAGTTATTCCTAATATTTTCATTTGGTTAAAATCTTTTTCATAGTTTGTATCTCCATTTTTAAATCTCCCATTATAATCTGATAAATAACCATAACTGTCTATAAAATATCTAGGATCATTTTTGTTTGGATTATTTGGTATACTTCCTACACTTCTTGCATAACTTGAATATATGCTGTTATTATATGTCTCGGCTTTACTATTTAATGTGCTCACTACGTCGTTGTAACTATTCATTGAAGCTGTAAAATCATTACTATCTCCCAAAGTTACATCCTCAACTGTATTCATTGTTATTATCTCTATTCCATATTCTGAACTGCTATCATATAATACTACACATTTTCTTTTTGTTCCTTTTGCATCTGTGTAATATACATAATCTCCTTCTTTTAATGTTTCTTCGGCTGTAGGTGCTTTTACTGTTGATACATTTTCTGTATCTGTTCCTTTATTATTTGCTTTATCATATGCCTCTACTTTTATTTCATAGCTTGTTTCTGCTGTTAATCCTTCAAATGTATAACTTGTTGCTGTTGTTGTTTTCTTTAAGCTGTCATTCAAATAATACTTATATGTGTTGCTTGTTGCTAAACCACTTTGTCCGTCATTTGCTGTTACACTTACTGCTATACTAGTTTGTGTTATTTCTCCTACTGATATTTGCACTGTTGGAGCTATTCCATCTAGTATGTTTACACTTGCATAATCTCCATGATTCTTTCCATCATATAATCTTGCAAATACTGTGTCTCCATGGTTTAGATTTCCTACTGTTCCTCCATTTGATATTACTTGCCATTTTCCTTCTGTTGTTGTATTTATTTGATATTGTATTTGCAAGCTTGTACTTGTTGTTAGTGTTGTACTTGCTTTTCCCCCTGACCACGTTACTGGGCCTGCTACTATATTTCCTTCTACTAAGCCTTCGCTTGCTCCTCCTATTGTTGCTGTTGTTTGATTTAGCAAGTTTCCTGTTCCTATGTTTCCTGCTTTATCTGCTTTTGCCTCTACTTTTACATCATAACTTGTTCCTTGGTCTAGGTTTGTGAAGGTGTAATTTGTTTGACTTATATTACTTGCTCCACTTGGTGAATTGTAACTTCCATCTCCTTCACTTGTTTTCTTAATGTAGTATGTGTATGTTACATTATCTGCCATTCCACTTTCATTATCACTTGCACTTACGCTTAC
>CALXWQ010000006.1 GCA_944392435.1 uncultured Clostridia bacterium | reverse complement strand
AATTAAGTCTATAAATTTATTTAAAAAGACAAATAAATTAGAACTAATTATTACAGCAGACGATTTTATAAAAATCGAGGATATATACAAATTTGAGCAATATTTAAAGCAAAGATTTAATATTTTTGAAGCAAGGACAAAGGTAGAGTATACTAAAGAAATTGATGTTGACTTACAGAAAGAATGGAATTTGATTATATGTTACATGGCACATAAACATCCATTAAGTAAGGCATTTCTACGTAATAGTACAATTGAGATACATGATAAAGAGATTACAGTAAATATGGCAATAAAGGGCAAAATGGTTTTAGATGCTAAAAAGTTTGATGAAATATTGTCAAATATTATAGACGATGTATATGGCTTAAAATATAAAATAACTTTTGTGGAAAATGTTTCAGCAGATGCTATAAAGCAATATATGGAGCATGCTATGCAACTTGAGCAAGAAGCTATTAAGCATGCTGAAATGTTAGCACAAGAAGAAAGAGAGGCTATGGAGGAGGAAGGACAAGCAAGTGCTAATAAGACTAAAAAAGCAGAAAAGTCTGCTACCAATAGCACAAGTGCACCTCAAGAGGTTAGTGTGTCTATAGAAGTTCCACAAGAAAAAGAAGAGGAAAATTCTCCATTAATATATGGAAGAAGTTTAAAGCTAAAAGAGCAATTAGTAAAAATAATAGATTTAAGTGTAGACAGTGGAAAAGTTGTTTTAGATGGCGAAATACTAAATATAGACTCACGTGAGCTTAAAAGTGGAAAAGTACTTGTTATGTTTGACCTATATGATGGAAGTAGTACTATTACTTGTAAAGTATTTTCAGAGGGGGATAAGTCAAAGGAACTAATAGGAAGGCTAAAAGGTGCAAAAGGTGTAAAACTAGAGGGAACTGCACAATTTGACCCATTTGCAAAAGAACTTGGTGTTATTGCAAATGTTATTATAGAAAGTACTGGATTAAAGAAGCAAGTTAGAATGGATAATGCAAAGGAAAAAAGAGTTGAGCTTCATATGCATACACAAATGAGCCAAATGGATGGAATGACTTCTGCAACAGATCTTCTAAAAAGAGCTACAAAATGGGGAATGAAGTCAATAGCTATAACAGACCATGGAGTTGTACAAGCATTTCCAGAGGCGCATCACTTTTGCGAGAAAAATCCAGATTTAAAAGTTATTTATGGAGTTGAAGCATATCTAGCACCAGATAGAACACCAGTAGTATCTTTTCCAAAAGGACAAGATTTGGATACAACATATTGTGTGCTAGACTTAGAGACAACAGGCTTTTCATTTAGAACTGAAAAGATAACTGAAATTGGTATAATGAAAATAAAAAATGGAGAAGTATTAGATGAGTTTTCATGTTTTGTAAATCCTGAAAAGCCAATACCACAAAGAGTTATAGAAGTTACAAATATTACAGATGATATGGTAAAAGATGCAGAGACAATTGATAAAGTATTTCCTAAAATGATGGATTTTATTGGAGATAGTGTACTAGTTGCACACAATGCAGATTTTGATATAGGATTTTTGAAATATAATGCAACACAATTGGGATACACTTTGAACAATACATATTTGGACACTTTGAGATTAGCAAAAGAGTTGTTTCCAGATTACAAAAAATACAAATTAGGAATAATTGCTGAAAATCTAGGAATAAAAGTGGAAGTAGCACATAGAGCTTTAGATGATGTTGATACAACAGTAAAAGTGTTTAATGTAATGATTGATATGCTTAAAGAAAAAGGTGCTAAAAAAATAGAAGACATTGATACAATATGTGCAGGAAAGACAGATTTTAAGAGACTTCCAACATATCATGCAATTATTTTAGCTAAGAATTATGTAGGCTTAAAGAATTTGTACAAATTAATTTCTTTTTCACATTTGCACTATTTCTATAAAAAGCCACGTATTCTAAAATCATTATACAAGAAGTATTCTGAGGGATTAATACTTGGAAGTGCATGTGAACAAGGAGAAATATATAGAGCAATTGTTGCAGGTAAGACTAATGAGGAAATAGAAGCAATTGCAGCAGATTACGACTATTTAGAGATACAGCCAATTGGAAACAACATGTTTATGGTAAGAAACGGAACAGTGCCAGACACAAAAGCATTGGAAGATATAAATAAAAAGATAGTTGAACTTGGAGACAAGCTTGGAAAGCCAGTAGTTGCAACATGTGACGTGCATTTTATGGATCCACAAGATGAAATTTATAGACGTATCTTGATGGCTGGACAAGGTTATGCAGATAGCGATGAGCAAGCACCTTTGTACTTACGCACAACTGAGGAGATGCTTAAAGAATTTGAATATTTGGGTGAAGAAAAGGCATATGAAGTAGTTGTAACAAACACAAATAAAGTAGCAGATATGTGTGAGAAAATAAGTCCAATCTCTCCAGAAAAATGTCCACCACATATTGATGGATGTGAGCAAACAATAAAAGATATTGCGTATAACAAAGCACATGAACTATATGGAGACCCACTCCCAGACTTAGTACAAGATAGACTAGATAAAGAGTTAAACTCAATTATAAAAAATGGCTTCTCAGTTATGTACATCATAGCACAAAAGCTAGTTTGGAAATCAAATGAAGATGGATACATAGTTGGTTCAAGAGGTTCTGTTGGTTCTTCATTTGTTGCAAATATGACAGGTATTACAGAGGTTAATTCACTTCCACCACACTATAGATGCCCTAAGTGTAAATATTCTGACTTTACTGATTATGGATATGCGTGTGGATTCGACTTACCAGATAAAGACTGCCCAAAATGTGGAACAAAGATGATAAAAGATGGAATAGATATACCTTTCGAAACTTTCCTTGGATTTAATGGAGATAAAGAGCCAGATATAGACTTAAACTTCTCTGGAGAATATCAAGCAAAAGCACATAGGTATACAGAAGTAATATTTGGTAAAGGGACAACTTTTAAAGCTGGAACAGTTGGTACAGTAGCAGATAAGACAGCATATGGATATGTGAAGAAATATTATGAAGAAAGAGGAATACCAATTAATAATGCTGAAGTTTTGAGAATTGCAAAAGGATGTACAGGAATAAAAAGGACAACAGGACAACACCCAGGAGGAATTATAGTTGTACCAAAAGGAAGAGAAATATATGAATTCTGTCCAGTACAACACCCTGCAGATGATCCTAACTCAGACATTATAACAACCCACTTCGATTATCACTCAATAGACCAAAACTTGTTAAAGCTTGATATACTAGGTCATGATGACCCAACAATGATAAGAATGTTATTTGATATAACAGGAATTGACCCAACAAAAGTACCACTTGATGATAAAGAAACAATGTCAATCTTTAGCTCTACAGATGCATTAGGTGTCACATCAGAGCAAATAAAGAGCAAAGTTGGAAGCTATGGAATACCAGAGTTTGGAACAAAATTCGTAAGAGGGATGCTTGTAGACACAAAACCAACAACATTTGACGAATTAATACGTATATCTGGATTATCACATGGTACAGACGTATGGCTTGGAAATGCACAAAGCTTAATAGAAGATGGAACAGTAACCTTAAATGAGGCAATCTGTTGCCGTGATGATATTATGATATATCTAATAAAGAAAGGCTTGCCACCAAATCATGCATTCAAAATAATGGAAACAGTACGTAAAGGAAAAGCATTAAAAGACCCAGAAAAATGGGCAGAATATGTAGCAATGATGAGAGAACACGATGTACCAGAATGGTATATAAAATCATGTGAAAAAATAAAATACATGTTCCCAAAAGCCCACGCAGCAGCATATGTAACAAATGCATTTAGGATAGCATGGTTTAAAGTACATGAGCCAAAAGCATACTATGCAGCATACTTTACAATTAGAGCAGACGAATTCGACAGTGACATCATGTGCTATGGAAAAGAAAAAGTAATAAACAAAATGAAAGAAATAGACTTAGCAGGAAACAGTGCCACAACAAAGGACAAGAACATGTATGCAATACTAGAACTTGTACTAGAAATGTATGAAAGAGGAATAAACTTCTTACCAATAGACTTATACAAATCACACGCAACAAAATTCATAGTAGAAGAAGATGGAATACGACCACCACTAAACAGCATACCTGGACTTGGAACAGTAGCAGCACAAGGAATAGACGACGCAAAAAAAGACGGAAAATTCATGTCCATAGATGACATGAAAATCCGCTCAAAAATAGGAAAATCTGTAATAGAATTATTAGACAGAGTAGGCTGCTTAAAAGGAATGAGCCAAAGCAACCAAATGAGCTTGTTTGGTTAGTTACAATTCATTATAGAGCAAAACTGACAAGGCGTGAAATTGTAACATCCAGTAATCTATTGTTCTCAATTTTTGACAAAATTATTGAAATAGTATACATAATATGATATAATATTAATGGCAAAAATATTTTACATTTTTTGTCATTAATATTATAAATAGAAAAGTAGGGTGAAAAATGGGAAAAAGAGAGATAGATGACGTTATAGAAAAAAGAAGGAATAATAGACCTAAATATAATAAAAATAATGTGAAAAGAAAAGTTTTAGACATGCTTAAAGAAAAAGATAAAACTTCTACTGAAATAGCTGAAATGGTTGGCTGTACTAGACAGTATGTTTTTATGATTGCTAAAGAAGAAGGGGTTACTTTGCCAAGAAAAAGAAGAATTCCAAAGAAAAAAATTGAGAATATTATACAAGAATTAGGGAGAACGGGAAAATATTCAGTAAAGCAAATTGCGTATATGACTGGTGTGGACTTAAGTTATGTGTATATTTCTTTAAAAAAAGCAAATATAAAGCCTATTAGTGAAACGGAAGCTAAAAAACAAAAGATAATAGAATTAGCAAAAACTGGTAGCTATTCGATGAAAGAACTAATAGGTTTAAATTTGTTGTCTGACGTTACTATTAAGAAAATTATTAGGCAAGAAGGAATACAACTGCCTAATAAAGAGATAAAACAAAAAGATAGAATAATAGAGTTAGGGAAAACAAAACAATATACAGGTAAAGAAATTGCAGAAATGACGGGAAGCGATTATGGTTATGTAATGATTGTACTGAAAAAGGCACAATTAAAGCCTAAAACAGATGAAAGGTACAAAAGAAAGAAAACGAAACAGTCAAAAGTGAAAAGAAAAACTGAGAAAAAAACAGAACATCCAGAATTGCCAATAAAAGATAGAAACAGAGTCATACAAGATAGTGAATCAAAAGATAAAAGAGAATTGCAAGTAGATAAATTTACTGAATTGAAGGCTAATGATAATATAGTAGGTAGTTATGCAAGACTTAATTTTTTGAGGAAACAGGCAAAACTAAAATATGAAGAGGAAATGGAAAAGAAAATTAGAACAGCAAAAGAGGTTTCTATACCTTTTAATGGCAAAACTGCTAGAATTGATGAAAATGAAGTAAGTAATCTGTCTACTAGATTATTGAGTGAAGACTTTAAAGCGGAAGATGCAGAACAGGTAAAAGAGGAAGCTGGAAAATTAAAAGTTTCAATAGGGGTGTTAATTTCAAAATTAGGAAAAACATATAAAATTAATATTGCTCAAGCCAAGACATTAAGTTCAAATTTAGAACAGATAGGACTTCCTAAATCAACTATTCTTAGTAGTGTAATTACATTGCTTTTGGAAAACAAAGAAGAAAAATTAGCAGAGGAATATTTTAGACTAAATTCAGAAGGATTAGATGTACAAGCAAAAAATGAGATAATAAGTATTATAAGAGCATATAAGAACAGAAATAAAGATGAAGATAGAATAAAGTGATAATAAAAAAACATAATATTACAAAATTCTCGATAATGTAATAATGTAAATCATGTACAAAAGTTGACAATATATTACATAATACATTTTGTAAACCAAAATTAAAATAAAAATGTTGTTTCCATAAAAAAGTTAAAATAATATTGTGGAAAACTAAAAAAATGTAACTCACTATTTATAGTTATTCACAGAGTTATCCACATTATCCACATATATGTGGATAGGTAATTGTTAAAAAATTACAATAATAATGTAACATAATGTCGTAAAAGAAATAAAAACAAAAATATAAATATAAAAAAGTAGAAAAATGTCTGTGGAAAACTAGAAATATATTAAATTTAAATAAAAAAATTTATAATTACTGAAAATTCAAGAAATACTTTAAATCATTGACATTTAATAAAAAAATGGTATAATTATGTAACTATATGGTAAAAAAGGATGAAAGGTGAAAAATAATTATATATAATTGAAAGTTAATAAATTTTATTTAAAATTTAATAAAGTATTACCATGTAGATTTCATAAATTTTAAACTCGATTTTGTTGCTTAAAATTAAATCGTTTTCCAACCAGATTTGTTCAATAAGAAAGGAACGGGAAAAATATGAAGAAAACGAGTATTATTGCTCTAATTATTTTAGCAATAATAGCACTAGTGACTATATTCGTGAATATTGTAAGCAATAGAGATATGGATGAAGTTTCCTTTTATTTTTTCTCTCTAAAAGATGCAGATGCCAGTATTGTAACATATAAAAATACAGTAATTATGATAGATACTGGCGAAGAAAAGGATAAAAAAGAAATACAAGAAGAATTAAAGGGAAAAAAAATACAGAAAATTGATTATTTAATCTTAACACATCCAGATAAAGACCATATTGGGAATGCAAAATATTTAATAGAAAATTATGAAATTGGAACAATTTTTCAAACTGACTATGATAAAGATTCAGAGCTACAAGAAGAATTAAATAGATCAATTGAAGAAAATAAAATAGAAAATGAACTTGTATCAAATACTGTAAATATACAAATAGAAAATATGATAATGGAAATACAACCTCCAAATGCAAAGTACAAAGATTCTAATAATAATTCTTTAGTAGTAACTATATCATATAATGGAAAAATAGCTTTATTTGCAGGAGACATAAAAGAAGAAAGAATGGAAGAAATTTTACCAAATTTAGAAGAAGTAGATTTATTGAAATATCCGTATCATGGAAGAAAAAGTAAATTGTCAAAAGAATTTATACAAAAATTAAAACCTAAAATGACAGTTATAACAGGAGCTAATCCTGATGAAAATATAATAAGTAATCTCAAAAACATCGGAAGTAAAGTAAGGCTAACAAGTGAACAATATGTAGAAATAATATTTGAATAATAAAAGAAGGGAGGTTTGCTTTTACAAGATAATGAATACAGTTGCAAGACAAGAAAAAAAGTATTTAATTGGAACAGAAGAAGCTTATAAATTGAATCATTACTTATCTTCGCTACTTACAGGAGATAAGCACAATGGCTTATCTGGATATATGGTTAGGTCTTTATATTTTGATACAATTTATGATAATGATTTTAATGATAAGGTAGAAGGAGTAGAACTTAGAAGAAAAATACGTTTACGAATATATAACGCAGACGATGAGTTTGCACTTCTGGAAATGAAACAAAAAGAGGGAATGAATCAACTAAAGAGATCTTTGAGAATAACCAGAAAAGAGGCAGAAGAATTAAGCAAAAGAAATTATAGTGTACTATTAAATCACAAAGAAGATTTCGCTAAGGAATGCTATGCGATTATGAATATGCAATGCTATTTGCCAAAAACAATAGTTCAGTATAATAGAAAAGCTTTTGTAGCAAAAGAAAATAATACAAGAATAACTATTGATTCAAATATATTATCTACTGAAACATGTTTTAATTTATTTGATAAAAGTTTGAATTTATATCCAGTTTTTAATAAAGATAATATAGTATTGGAAGTTAAATACGATGGATTTTTGTTAGGCTATATAAAGGACATATTAGAAAGTGTAAACAAATCAGAACTATCTATGAGCAAATATTGCCTAGGAAGAACTATAACAAAAAGTTATTTATATAAATAGGAAAAGGTAAAACAATTATTTACAATTAAATTATAATAATCAATATATAAAAAAATAGAGAAGGGGTAGGAAATAAAAAATGAAAGAAAATTTATTTAGTTTATTAGAAAAAGGAAGTCAATTAACAGTGGAAGAAATGACAATGCATATAGTAATGTCTTTAATATTGGGATTTGTTATATTTATTTCATATAAATTAACACATACAGGAACAATTTATAGCAAAAAATTCAATACATCATTGGTAATATTAGCAACACTTACAGGAATGGTAATGACAGTTATTGGAAATAATGTAGCTTTATCACTAGGAATGGTTGGTGCGTTATCTATTGTAAGGTTTAGAACAGCAATAAAAGATTCTAGAGATACAGTATATATTTTCTGGGCTATAATAGTAGGAATATGCTGTGGAGTCGGAGACTATGCTATTGCTACAATTGGAAGTATAGCAGTATTTATTATAACTTTTGTATTAGGAAGAATAAAAAATGATGAAAGAATTTTAATTATAATAAGAGCTGGAAAGGTACTAGAAAGAAACGTAGAAGCAATTGTATTTAAGTACTTTGATAGAAAGGCTATATTAAAAGTAAAAAACACAACACAGGACAGTGTGGAATTCATATATGAATTATCAAATAAAACATACAAAATAGTTAATAAAAAAGAAAAGAATATAACTGATTTATTATATGAATTAGGTGCAGTAGAATATGTAAATATTGTTAAGCAAAGTGACGAAATTAGTGGATAGAGGATGTTATAATGAAAAGTAAAATAATATGTTTAGTAACTTGTCTAGTATTAATTAGTTCTGTTTTTATTGTAAATGCTATTGATGTTAGAAAAACTAATAGAGTTCATCAACATTTGAGTAATACAAAAACAGTTAAAACTGATGATGTAGAAGAATTTAATACACATCTTCCTATAGTGTCAATAGATACAAATGGTCAAGAAATTCCAAAAGAAGCGGGATTAAATAGTACTATAAAAAGTAATGTAAAAATTTATGATACTGCTGAAAATAGAAATAATTATTTAACAGATAGTCCAGCCATTGAAACATTGTCAAATATAAAAATAAAAGGAACTACTTCACGTGATTTTGCTAAGAAAAATTATTTATTAAAGTTTATAAATGAAGATGGAACTAAAAATAATCAAGCTGTAATGGGAATGGCTGAACACAATGAGTGGGTTTTACATGGACCATTTTTAGATAAGACGTTAATAAGAAATTATATGTGGTATAATATTGGCGCAGAAATAATGGGTTACGCGCCGAATGTAAGATTTTGTGAAGTGTTTTTAAATAATAAATATATTGGCCTATATGTTATGGCAGATAATATAACTGTAGGTAAAGGCAGAATAAACATAACTGAGGCATCGGATAATGATGTGGCTTGTAGTTATATAGTTAGACTAGACAGAGGAAATTTAGATTCTAATAAAAATCTTAATAATTTTGGAAAATATGCAAAAAGAATAAACTCAAGGCTTACTATGGATATAATATATCCAGGTATTAATGATAAAAATATTAAATTGAAAGAATACATAGAAAAAGATTTTAGTAAGTTTGAAAAAGCTTTATATTCGTATGATTATAAAGAATATGATAAATATATTGATGTGGATTCTTTTGTGGATTATTTCATAATAAACGAATTCACACAAAATTACGATGCGGGCAATCTTTCTACATATATTTATAAAGATATTAGAGGAAAGCTAAATCTTTGCATGTGGGATTATAACTCTGCTTGTGATAATTATATATCACAAGAAGTTTCAAATATGGATTTCGACTTTCAAAATAATGTATGGTATATAATGTTACTAAGAGATCCAGAGTTCACAGATAAAATTATTAATAGATATAGAGAATTAAGAAAATCATACTTAAATGAGGAATATTTACTTAATTACATTGATGAAACTGTAGAATATTTGGGAGATGCTAAGGATAGAAATTTCGAAGTATGGGGGTATACATTCCTTCCAGAAAATGATTTATTACCAGAAGAAAAGAAAATAGGCTCATATGAAGAGGCAATAGAACAATTAAAGACTTTTATAATAAATAGAGGTAGGTGGCTAGATGAACACATTGAAGAAATAAAGCAATTTAGCCACGAATCAACTACAAAGAAATTTAATCATTAAGAGAGAGGTAAAAAATGAAGAAGTTTTTCATAGCATGCGTAATAATTATTTCCTTATTTGTTATATATCAAATAGTATTTTATAGGTTGGGACTCTTTATAGATTTTCAGCCTAATAAAGAGCCTACAACGTTTGTAAAAGCTGAAAATAAAAAAATATATTTAAACCAAGGCAACGGATATAAAGAGTTCGAAATTAAAGGAGTAGACATGGGAGCTGGTATACCAGCTCATTATGCAACAGATTATGCTATTGACAAAGAAACATACATGAGATGGTTTAAGCAAATTCAAGAAATGGGTGCAAACACTATAAGAGTATATACAATTTTGAATGAGGATTTTTACGATGCTTTTTATGAGTATAATAGCAATAATGCAGAACCTTTATATCTTATTCATGGGTTATGGGTTGATGATTATGTACAATTTTCTAGCAAAGATGCATTTGATGATGAATTTTTAGGAAAAATGCTTACAGATTCTAAAATATTGGTTGATGTTATACATGGAAAAAGATATGTAGCAGAAAATGACGATTATGCCAATGGAAATTATAAAAAAGATATTTCTAAATGGACAATTGGATATATTTTGGGAGTAGAGTGGGAAGATGTAACTGTAGCATACACTAATAATATGCATAAAGAAGAGAATAGCTACCATGGAAAATATATGTATACTACTGAAGAGGCAACACCATTTGAAGCAATATTGGCTCAAGTAGGAGACAATATTATAGAGTATGAAAGTAAAAAATACAAAGAGCAAAGATTAGTAGCATTTTCAAATTGGCCAACAACAGATCCAATAGAATATTCTGATAATGTAATGAGATTTTTTGAAAAGATTGCGAAGGTGGATGTGGAGCATATTAAATTAACTAATGAAGTAATATCTGGTACATTTGCTTCATACCATGTGTATCCATACTATCCAGATTATTTAAGTTATGATGGCTACATAGAAGAATGTGTTGATAAAAACGGAAACATAAATACATATTATTCATATTTAAAAACACTTGTTGAACATCATCAATGTCCTGTTGTTATTAGTGAATACGGTGTCCCTAGTTCAAGAGGAATGGCACAAAGAGATAATAATACTGGAAGAAACCAAGGTGGTATGTCCGAAACACAGCAAGGGGAAGCAATTATACAATGCTACAATGATATAAAAGATGCAGGGTGTGCAGGTGGCATAATATTTACTTGGCAAGATGAATGGTTTAAAAGAACATGGAATACATTGAATGCTGTTGATTTAACTAAAACTCCATATTGGAGTGATTATCAAACTAATGAACAATATTTTGGATTACTTTCATTTGACCCAGGAACTGAGAAAAGTGTTTGTTATGTAGATGGAGACGTGTCTGAATGGAAAGACGAAGATGTTGTTTCAGAAAATGATAATATGACAGTATCTATGAAGTATGATGAAAAATTTATTTACTTTATGGTAAATAAAAAAGATTATAAAGACACAGAGACTATATATATACCAATAGATACAACTACGAAAACAGGAAGTAATTATTGCTCAAATTATGACATTAAATTTGACAAAAATGCTGATTTTATTATTGTAATAAATGGAAAAGACAACAGTAGAGTAGTGGTTCAAGAAAGATATGAATTAATTAGAGCTATGTCGAATCGTGAAGTAAATGGAGTTAGTGCATACCAAGAGGTGCCAGATAAAAATACGGATGTATTTAAACCAATAAAGCTTATGCTAAGAACTACGGCACTCTTAGAAACAGGGCATAATACTAATTTGGCAGATACTTTTGAAGCTGGAAAATTAACTTATGGAAATGCAAATCCAGATGCAGAAGATTTTAACTCACTAGCAGATTTTTGCATAAATGGAGATAATATAGAAATAAAATTGCCATGGCAATTATTGAATTTTTCAAATCCTTCAGAAATGAAAATACATGATGATTATTATGAGAATTATGGAGTTGAAGAAATACAAATAGATAAAATAAGTGTTGGTATAGGAACAGATAAAAACAAAGACCAAAGAATAGAAATGAAAGATTTTGCATTAGAAGGATGGGGCAATAACGTTACATATCATGAACGACTAAAAAAGTCTTATTATATGATACAAGAAGTATGGACTAAAGAATAGTAGGGGGAATATTCTATGCTAAAAATACAATATTTAATATATACTTATATGGCATTATGTGCTTGTATGATGATATACAACATCGCATACACCATATATAGTAGAACCACAGAAAAAAATATTGAAAAGCAAAAAAATGGTTTTATAAAAAAAGTTAAAAATCAAATTAGTCTATTAGAAAGCGGAATAACACTTGCAGCTAAACATAGAAAATATCTATATAGCAAATTAAAATGGGTACATAATTTGTTGATTTTCGAACAGATTTTAGATGAGCAAACTAAACAAATTAGGAATGAATATTTCAAAAATATAAGATATATTTTTTATAAATTAGCTTTATATTATCAAAAAACAGATGGCGTAAAAAAAGCATATTTTGCTTACATCATAGGAAAGTACAAAATCGAAGACGAAATAGGAAAAAATATATTAACAAATACATTATTTATGTTTTTAGATGAAGAAACTATGTATTGTAGAGATAATGCCCTAAGAGCTATTATAAAACTAGGTAATATAAAAAATATTTTAGAAGTATTAAAGCGAATTAAGAAAAGTAAATATTATTTTAGTGTGGAAATGTTATACGAAAATTTATTAGAATACAATAAAAACAGACAAATATTAGCAGAGAAAATCTGGCAAGAGTTTGATGTGTTTAATGAAAATACACAAATTGCAATAATCAAATTTATAACTAATTATAAGCTTAATTTTTCAGAAGAATTTTACAATTTGCTTGAAAAAAACATTGTAAACAACAAAATAAAAGTAGAAATAATAAAATATTTTAAAGACAACATTTATGATAAAGTAGAAAAGTTGCTTATAGACTATACAAAACTTACAGGGATTTTAAATAGAGAAATTGTTATAGAATCAGCGAGAACATTAGGCTCATATAATAGTGTGGAAGTGAAAGAAACACTAAAAGACTTGTTAAAAAGAAATGATTGGGATATAAGAATGACTGCTTCTGAAAGCTTGTCAGTATTAGGTACAAGCTACTATGAATTAGCAGATATATATAATGGAGAAGACAACATAGCAAGAAGAATTTTAAGCTATAAAATTCAAAATTACAAATATACATATACAAATCCAAAAATAGAGGTGAGTTAAAGAACTATGGAAATAGTAAAATATATACTAATGGTAGTAGAAGTATTTTTTATAATATATTTAATAGGATATTCAACATTTTTATTCTTTTCTGTAGTCGTTGGCTCTACCACATTGTACAAGCAGAAAAGACTGGAAAAATTAAAAAACAAATTAAGGACCAATTATGATATTCCAATTTCTATAATTGTACCTGCTCATAATGAAGAAATAACTGTAATAGATACAGTAAATTCTTTACTTGAATTAGAATATGAAAAATACGAAATAATTGTCGTAGATGATGGCTCTAAGGATTCAACATCTAGCAAATTAATTGAATATTTTGAAATGCATAAAGTTAATAGACCAATAGAGAAAGTTATAAAATGCAAGAGAGAAGAATATGTGTATGAAACAAATAGCCTAAAAGTACCATTGACAGTAGTAAGAAAAGCAAATGGAGGAAAATCTGATGCGCTTAATATGGGGATAAATTTGTCTCAATATCCATATTTTATAAGTATAGATGCAGATTCTGTACTTCAGTATGACTCTTTAAAAAATATTACATCACCATTTAGAGAGAAAGAAGACATTGTTGCATGTGGAGGATTAATTAGAATATCAAATGACATAGAGTTTGAAAAAGGAAGAGTAAAAAAATATAAATTGCCTAAAAATATACTATCCGCAATGCAAGTTTTAGAATATGATAGATCTTTCTTTGCTTCAAAAATATTATTAGATGTATTTAATGGAAATTTGATAATTTCAGGAGCATTTGGATTGTTCAAAAAAGATCTTGTAGTAGCAGTTGGAGGATATGATGCAAATACGGTAGGTGAGGACATGGAACTTGTTATGAAACTTCATGTGTTTTGCAAATCGCATAATATACCATATTGCATAAAATATGTGCCAGATGCGGTTTGCTGGAGCCAATCACCAGAAAAATTAGGGGACTTAATAAAACAAAGAAGAAGATGGCATATGGGGTTATTACAAAGTATGAGTAAGTATAGAGAATTATTTTTGAATATGAAATTTGGTTTAATAAGTTTTATATCTTATTTATACTTCTTAATATATGAATTATTATCACCATTTATAGAGCTAACAGGTCTAGTAGTTACAATAATATCGTTTATTGTTGGACTTATCAATATAAAATTTATGATAATATTTTTCTTGCTATATGCAACATTTGGAGCACTACTTTCACTGACAATATTTTTAGCAAGAATATATGTACAAGATAGCAAGTTAAGTTTTTTAGATTTTATGAAGGCTGTGTTCTTATGTTTTATAGAAATTGCCGGATTAAGACAAATAATGTCAATTGCAAGAATGACAGTATTTATTGGCTATAAAAAGAGAAAATTACAGTGGGAAGATTTAACTAGAAAACAACAAAAATTAAAAATATAATAAAATAAGTTGAATAGCGTGAAAAAAGTTTTTATATACTATTGACTAAAAAACACTATCACCATCGAAATTTTAAGAATTTCGAAATGTCTAATATTAACCTCTACCATTCTAGTTAATTAGTAGAGGTTGTTTGATAAATTTTTGATAGAGTAAATTAGCTCGAGTGGAGGTTAATATGAAAAATTTAAAAATTAAAGTAATAGTAATTTTGTTTATAATATTAAGTTTTTGTAATAATATTGTTCTTGGTGCAGATAATCAAATTTTCACACAAAAAGAGTTAAACTATATTAATGAGCATAAAGAAATTTATATAGCGGGTAATCCAAATATTGAACCAGTGGAGTCTTTTAATGGAGAAGAATATGAAGGTATAATACCTGATGTGTTTAAAAAAATATCTGAAAAAACAGGAATAAAATTTGTTTACATAAATAAAACACAAAATTGGGAGGATTATGCACTAAATAATCAGGTCGAAATTATATCAGGACTTGAAAAAGGAACAGACTTAGGTAAATATAAATTAAAAAACAGTATGGATATAGTAAAGTTTTCTGTTAATAATAATGAAAAAATAATTACAATTGCATTTACAGAAATTGCTGATGATGAATTAGTTAGTATTATAGAAAAAGCAATAAAAGAAATAAATATATTAGACATGCAAGAGATTATTACACCAAATATGGTAGAAGAGCAAAAAAATATGAGCTTATTTTATGTACTTATAGGAGTAATTGCTATTTTCTCTGTAATAAGTATTGCACTTTGTGATGCATATAGAAAATACAAGAGAGAAAATTTAAAATCTAAATATATTGACAATATTACAAACTTTGGAAATTATCAGTCAATGGAGAAAAAATTCAATAGCATAATTACAGAAAACAATAGAACATCGTATTGTGTAATAAATATGGGCATAGATATTGCACATGTTGAGGAAGTATATGGATATTCAGAAGTACAAAAAATATTAAAGGACATTGCAAATATTATAAATAAAAATATAAATAAAAATGAATTATTTGCTAGAATATATAAAGACTCATTTGTAATAATGGCAGATTTTGTGTCAGAGAAAAGTATAGAGGAAAGAATAGGAAAAATAGTAAATGAGATAAGAGATAATTCAAAAGAAAACAATAAGATATATGGATTAAATATTTATTCTGGAGTATACATCTTAAATCAAACAGATTCTAACTTGGGAAAAGTTGTATATAATGCAATGCTTGCTAAACAATCAGCAAAAGAACAAGGAATGCTTGTTAAAATGTGTACACAAGCCTTAATAATGAAAGCAAAGAAAGAACATGGATTAGAAAAAGAAATGCTTACAGCTTTAAGAGATAAAGAATTTTTGACTTATGTACAACCTCTAATAAATTTGCAAACAATGCAAACAGCATGTTTAGAATCTTTAGCTAGATGGGAAAGTCCTAGAATAGGTTTGCTTAAGCCAAGTACATTTATACCAATATTTGAAAACAATAATTTAATAGACGAATTGGATTTCCAAATGTACGAAAATATTTGTAAAATGATATCTAAATCAATAAAACTCAATAAACAAATATATACAGTGTTTTGTAACTTCTCTAAAAAAACATTAGAGAATAGTATGTTTTTTGATAAATTGCAAGAAATAGCAGAAAAATATCAAATACGAAAAGAATATATAGGAATTATTTTAGAAAGCAAAATGTATAGTATTACAAATTTAAAATTCACTATAAAAAGATTAAGAGAAGCTGGATTTAAAATATTATTGTCTAGTTTTGATCCGTTGATATATTCTTTCAAAGAAGTATCACAGCTTCAAGTAGATTACATTAAATTTTCTGCAAAATTAACTGAAAATTTGAACGACTATAAAACAATAGAGGTAATAAGTGGAATAATACAAATTCTTCATGAATTAAATATTAAAGTTATTTGTGAAGAATTTAATGAAACAAAAACAGAAGCTCAAAAATTAAAATCAATAGGAGTAGATGTATTACAGGGAAATGCATATTATCCTCCAATGCCTATAGAAGAAATTATATAATTTCTTGACTTTTGCAATAGATACTGATAAAATTTAATACAGATTGTGAAATAACAAAATTCACAAGAACAAAGAATTACAATCTTGGTTGTGATGTTATACCCTTGCTTTTAATAATTATCACAACCAAATTTTGATTCTTTCTCAAGCTGTTTTAGCTATTTGAAAGGAATGATGATTAAAATGGAAAATTTGACAATGGATAAGGTAGTTAATTTATGTAAGAATAGAGGATATGTTTATCCTGGTTCTGAGATATATGGTGGTTTGGCAAATACATGGGATTATGGACCGCTAGGTGTGGAGCTAAAGAACAATATAAAAAATGCTTGGAGAAAAAAATTTATTCAAGAAAATAAATACAATGTTGGATTAGATGCAGCAATTCTTATGAATCCAGAAGTTTGGGTCGCTTCAGGTCATGTGAGTGGCTTTTCTGATCCATTAATAGATTGCAAGGAATGCAAAACTAGACATAGAGCAGATAAATTAATAGAAGAATGGGCTCATAATCAAGGCAAAGATATGATAGCAGATGGTATGAGCAATGAAGAATTAATGAACTTTATAAAAGACAATCATATTTCTTGTCCTAATTGTGGAAAAGAAAACTTTACTGATATTAGAAAATTTAATTTAATGTTTAAAACTTTTCAAGGTGTTACTGAGGATAGTAAATCTGAAATATTTTTAAGACCAGAAACAGCTCAAGGAATATTTGTTAATTTTAAAAATGCAATGCGTACAACAAGAAGAAAACTACCAATGGGAATTGCACAAATAGGAAAAGCATTTAGAAATGAAATTACTCCAGGAAACTTTACATTTAGAACTCGTGAATTTGAACAAATGGAATTAGAATTCTTTTGCAAACCTGGAACTGATTTGGATTGGTTTAAATATTGGAAAGAATTTTGTGAAAATTGGTTACTAAGCTTAGGAATGAAGAAGGAAAATATACGTTTAAGAGATCATTCAAAAGAAGAACTTATATTTTACAGTGCTGCTACAACAGACATAGAATTCGCATTTCCATTTGGATGGGGAGAATTATGGGGAATAGCAGATAGAACAAGTTATGATTTGAAACAACATATGGATCATTCAAAAGAAGATATGACATACTTGGACCCAGAAACGAACGAAAAATATATTCCATATTGTATAGAACCATCGCTAGGATGTGATAGAGTAGCACTTGCATTTTTATGTAATAGTTATGATGAAGAAGAAACAGAAGAAGGAGACGTAAGAACTGTATTACATTTACATCCAGCATTAGCACCATATAAAGCAGCTGTTTTACCACTTTCTAAAAAATTAAGTGATAAAGCAGAAGAGGTGTATATGAATTTATCTAAAAAATTTATGTGTGATTATGATGAAGCGGGAAGCATTGGAAAAAGATATAGAAGAGAAGATGAAATAGGCACACCTTATTGCATTACAATAGATTTTGACACATTAGAGGATAATAGTGTTACAATTAGAGATAGAGATACCATGAAGCAAGTTAGAGTTGAGATTAGTGAGGTTGAAGGGTGGTTACAGTCAAAAATAGATTTTTAAGAGTTGCAAAATAATTACAATTTTTGTTGTGACAAAATTTAATTCTTTACAACTATAGAAAAAATATAAGTTTTATTTTACAATTTACAGCGAAATATATATAAATAAAAGTGTAAGCTATTTATTTTTGCTAATATAGTTCCACGTGTCACATATATTTTTTATTCGAATGCTTGAAAAATACGAAATATATGTGACAGTAAGATGGACTGGATTTTAAATAAAATATTTCAAAAGCTGTAAATGGGTTAATAGTACTGGAGGATAAAGATGGGAAATATAAAGTACATTTTAAAAAGATTAAAAACAATGGATAAAAAAGCAATGTTTGAGAAAGTAAATTCTATTCATAAAAAAACAGGAAAGTCAAAAATTTATCTTTTATGTGATATGTTGAAATGTGCCAGAAAATATGGGGCTGGATATATGGATTATGATTTGTTTGAAATGTATAATTTGACACCTGAACAACGTGATACATATATTACAAGAGGAAGAAATAATGAAATTGTTGCAAAATATAATGATAAAGCATATTTTCACATATTCGAAAACAAAAATGAGTTTAATGAATTATTTAAAGATTATATAAAACGTGATTGGGTAGATGTAAAGGATACACCAAAAGAAAATGTAATAGCGTTTATGCAAAAGCATCCTGTATTTATGGCAAAACCAGTTGATGGTGGTTGTGGACACGGAATAGAAAAAATAGATACAAGTCAATATAGTTCATTAGATGAAGTATATGATAAACTTGTGCAAGGAAATAATAACTTTGAATTAGAAGAAGTTATAAAACAACATCCAGCAGTTTCAGCAATTTACCCAGATGCCATAAATACTGTACGAGTAGTAACAATTTTAAAAGATGGTATACCACATGTAATTTGTGCATATTTTAGAATAGGCAATGGAAAATTTGTTGATAATTTTAACAGTGGAGGAATGGTAGCACCTGTAAACGAAATTACTGGTGAAGTAATGGATAGAGCAATAGACAAAAAGAAAAATTTATATGAAACACATCCTCAAACAGGAGCTAAAATAAAAGGTTTTAAATTTCCAGATTGGGATAAGGCAATAGAAATGTGTAAAAAAGCTGCAAAAGTAGTACCACAAATGGGGTACATAGGTTGGGACGTATGCTTTACGCCAGATGGCCCAATATTTGTTGAAGGAAACGAATTCCCAGGACACGATATATACCAATTACCAGGGCACACACCAAATAAAATCGGTATGATGCCTAAATTCAATATATAACTAAGAGTAAATAATTATAGCACATAAGTAGAAGAATAATAATATTAGGAGAAATATTTTGAAAGGTAAGAAATTGAAGAAGACGGCTCATTCTTTTATGAAGAATGTTGTAATTTTAATATGTTCACAATTACTTATAAAAGTTTTGGGCTTAATATATAAATTAGTCATTACAAATATAGAGGGCTTTGGAGATACAGGACTTGGATATTATTCAGCTGGATACCAAATTTATGCCCTTTTACTTACGTTGTCATCAATAGGTATTCCAAGTGTAATTTCAAAACTAGTTTCTGAAAGAGTGGCAATTGGAGACACAAAAGGTGCACAAAGAATATTTAGAATAGCATTCAAATTTTTTACAACAATAGGACTAGTTTTATCTGTAGGACTATTCTTTGGGGCAGATTTTATAGCAACAAACATATTAAATGTACCTGATGTAGCTTATGTAATGAAAGTGCTATCGCCAGCAATTGTATTTGTTGCAATGTCTGCTGTATATAGAGGATATTTTTCAGGACAACAAAACATGAAACCAACTAGTGTATCACAAACTTTAGAACAATTTTTAAATTGCGTATTATCAATAACGTTTGTATATGCATGTATAGGAAAAGATTCATACATTATGGCTGCAGCAGGTAATTTGTCTACAACTTGTGCAATTGTAATAACATTTATATATTTACTAATGTACTATAGAAATAATAGAATAACTACAAGAGGTTCTATAGACTCACCAGAAAGAAGAAAATCTGATAAAGAATTACTTAAAACAATTTTGGGAATATCAATACCAATTACAGTAAGCTCACTAATTTCTGTAATTAGTGGAGTAATAGATACTGCCACAGTAAGTAATTGCATCCAAATTTCTTTGCAAGATGCAGGAATGACGAAAGAAGCACTAGAGCAAGCGGCAATGTCTGCAACAGGAATACTATCAAAAGTAGATACATTGGTAAGCTTCCCACTTGCGATAAATTTAGCATTTTCTACGGCATTGACGCCAGCAGTATCTGAGGCACTTGCAAAAAAAGATAAAAGGACAGCTTCAAGAAGATTATCATTTTCTTTCTTTGCTTCGCTAATAATTATATTGCCATGTGCATTAGGTTTTATAGCATTGGCAGAACCAATTTTAAAAATGTTATATCCAACAGCGTCTGATGGAGCAGGAGTATTTATGATAGCATCAATTTCAATGATACTTACAGCATTATCACAAACTTTAACTGGTGGATTGTATGGCGTAAATCAATCAAAAATACCAGCAATAGCAGCAGGGCTTGGAGCAGTAATTAAATTTATACTAAATATGATATTAATAAGTAATCCAAACATAGGAATATATGGAGCAGCAATAAGCTCATTTGTTTATCAAATTATAGTATTTTACATATGCTATAATGTTATGAATAGATGTGTAAATATGCATATTAAATTCAAAACTCATGTCCTAAAACCAGTTTTGTCAGCAATTGGAATGGGAATAGTAGTATTTTTAGGATATAAATTATTTAACTCATTTATAGGAAACACAATAAGCACAATATTGTCAATTATATTGGGTGCAATTTCATATTGTATATTTATTTTACTTACAAAAACTCTAAAGAAAGAAGATATTTTGATGATACCATATGGAACGAAAATATATGGTGTGCTTGTGAAATTGGGATTGTATAAGGAAGAAAGAGAGCCATTAAAATAAGTTTAAAAAATAATTGCATTTTGGCGAGGTGGCAACTTTGCATGAGAAAATCCTCAGCGTACACAAAGTACGCCTACGGTTTTCTTGCTCGTTTGCCTAGCAAAAATAGCAATTCTTTTTCAAACTAGTGCAATTAGAGAATGTTAAAATTACACAGAAAGGGAACATAAAATGAAGAATATGATTTGGTACTTTGTAATTTACTTGATTATAATTAATTTAATCGCGTTTTTTACAATGTATATAGATAAAAGAAAAGCAAAATATGGAAAATGGAGAATACCTGAACAAACTCTATTTATATTAGCACTTATAGGTGGTAGTATTGGAGCAATTGCGGGAATGTATACGTTTAGGCATAAGACTAAAAAACTGAGATTTTCAATAGGTTTCCCTGTGATTTTAGTTTTGCAAATAATACTTATTTTTTCAATATGGAATGATTTTATAAAATAAATATGGAATGGTTATAGCACCATTCCATAAATAACCTCCATTGTAAAAAGTTGTTAACAATTAACTTATTTAAGTATGTCATAATAAAGAAAAAATGACTATAAAAAATTAAAATTTTCTTCTCTTTATATATTTACATTTTCAAAACTTATCTATATAATAATTAAAGAAAATTTTTACAAAACTTGCATAAAAATTTTAAATTGACAGAAGATACAAATAATAGGAGAAACGATTAGTTGGAAAAAATTACGTTTTGGCGAAGTGGCAACTTCGCATACGAAAATCCTTTGGAGTCACAAAAGTATGCCTACGATTTTATTGCTTGTTTGCCTAGCCAAAACAGCAATTTTTTTCCAACTAGATAGTGCCTAAAGAAAGGAACGATTGTATGGATAAAAAGTATGTGTACTTATTTAGAGAAGGTAACGCAAATATGCGTGAGTTACTTGGAGGGAAAGGTGCGAATTTGGCAGAGATGACTAATTTAGGATTGCCAATTCCACAAGGTTTTACAATAACAACTGAAGCGTGCATTGAGTATTACGACAATAATGAGACAGTATCTGATACTGTTAAATCACAAATTTTTAGTACTTTAAGAGAACTTGAAAATATAACAGGAAAGCAGTTTGGAAATCCAGAGAATCCACTTTTGGTATCAGTTCGTTCTGGTGCAAGAGCATCTATGCCAGGTATGATGGATACTATTCTAAACCTTGGATTGAATAAAGAGGTTGTAGAGGCAATGGCTAAAAAGAATGAGCGTTTTGCTTATGATAGCTACAGAAGATTTATTCAAATGTTTAGTGATGTTGTAATGGAAATTCCAAAACCTTTATTTGAAGAAGAAATTGACAAAATGAAGAATAAAAAAGGTGTTAAGCTAGATACGGAGCTTGACGCAAATGATTTAAAAGAATTAGTAGAGATTTTTAAGGGAATATACAAAAAAGAACATGGCTCAGAATTCCCAACTAATCCAGAAGAGCAACTAATAGAGGCAGTGACTGCAGTATTCCGTTCATGGAATAATCCTAGAGCTATAACATATAGAAGATTAAATGATATACCAAGTAGCTGGGGAACAGCGGTTAATGTTCAAGAGATGGTATTTGGAAATATGGGAGAGGATTGTGGTACAGGAGTTGCCTTTTCTCGTAACCCAGCAACTGGAGAAAATAAAATATTTGGTGAATACCTAATGAACGCACAAGGTGAAGATGTTGTTGCAGGTATTCGTACACCACAACCAATTGAAACATTGAAAGAAACTGATATGGAGGCATATCAAGATTTTGTAATGTATGCAAATAAATTAGAGAAACATTACAAAGATATGCAAGACATGGAATTTACAATAGAAAATGGAAAGCTATATTTCCTTCAAACAAGAAATGGAAAAAGAACGGCAACAGCAGCACTTCAAATTGCAGTTGATTTAGTAAATGAGGGAATGATAACAGAAAAAGAAGCAGTTTTAAGAGTAGAGCCAAATCAATTAGACCAGTTATTGCATCCAAACTTTGACCAAGAAAAATTAAAGGCAGCAAAGCCAATTGCAAAAGGATTAGCAGCATCACCAGGAGCTGCAACAGGTAAAGTAGTATTTACTGCAGAAGAGGCACTAGAGAAACACAATAATGGAGAAAAAGATTTAATATTAGTAAGACTTGAAACATCTCCAGAAGATATTGACGGTATGCATGTATGCCACGGAATACTTACAGTAAGAGGTGGTATGACATCACATGCAGCAGTTGTAGCACGTGGTATGGGAACTTGTTGTGTATCAGGATGTTCAGAAATAACTGTAAATGAAGAAGAAGGAACTTTTTCGGTAGGTGGTAACACATACCATGATGGAGATTGGATTTCACTAGATGGAAGCACAGGAAATGTATATGGAGAAAAAATAGATACAGTAACAGCACAAGTTACAGGAAATTTTGCTAAATTTATGGAATGGGCGGATAGATATAGACAAATGGAAGTAAGAACAAATGCGGATACTCCAAAAGATGCAAAACAAGCATATGAATTTGGAGCACAAGGAATTGGATTATGTAGAACAGAGCATATGTTCTTTGCACCAGAAAGAATTGCAGCTATAAGAGAGATGATAGTATCTAAGACAAAAGAGCAAAGAGAAAAAGCATTAGAGAAAATACTTCCAATGCAAAGGGGAGATTTTGAAGGACTATTTAGAGAAATGAAAGGACTTCCAGTAACAATAAGATTATTGGATCCACCATTACATGAATTTTTACCACATACAGACGAAGAAATAAAGGCTTTAGCAAAAGACATGGGAATGACTTTTGAAGAACTAAAAGACATTGTAGTAGGATTACACGAGTTTAACCCAATGATGGGACACAGAGGTTGTAGACTAGATGTAACATATCCAGAAATAGGTGTAATGCAAACAAAAGCAATTATAGGGGCTGCTATAAATGTAAAAAAAGAAGGGATAGATGTGAAACCAGAAATAATGATACCACTAGTTGGAGACTATAAAGAGCTTGTATATGTAAAACAAATTATCACATCTACAGCAGATGAAATGTTAAAAGAAGAAGGTATGGACATTAAGTACATGGTAGGAACAATGATAGAAATACCAAGAGCTACACTTATTGCAGACAAAATTGCAAAAGAAGCAGAATTCTTCTCATTTGGTACAAATGACTTAACACAAATGACATTTGGATTTAGCCGTGATGATGCAGGAAAATTCTTAGGAGAATACTACTCTAAAAACATTTATGACTTTGACCCATTTGCCAGAATTGATGAAGAAGGAGTAGGCAAACTAGTAGAACATGCTGTAAAATTAGGAAGAGAAACAAGACCAGATATAGAACTTGGAATATGTGGAGAGCATGGAGGAAATCCACCAACAGTAGAATATTGCCATAGAATTGGATTAACTTATGTATCTTGTTCACCATTTAGAGTGCCAATAGCAAGGCTCGCAGCAGCACAAGCAGCAATCAAATACCCAAGATGAGGATTTAGGGATAGTCCAAAAATTCTCAAAAGTGAGAAAATGGGGACAGGTCTGAAGAGATAAGTAGCAAAAGGGGACGGGCTTATTTTGTAAAAAATTATTTTTACAAAATAAGCCTGTCCCCTTTTGCGAATTTTGGAAAATTTTAAAATCGAAAAATTATAAAAATTGTAAATAAAAAAACAAAAAATGGAGAAAATAAATTTTAAGATAGTAAATTTAATCTGAAAAGAAGGATAAAGATGCTATTAAAAAATTTATTAGGAGGTTATGAACATGAAAAGTACAACAAAAATGATGATACTTTTTATATCAATTTTTGTAATTTTATTTGTAATTCCAATGGTCAGCAATGCTGCCGAAACAGAAACTGCTACAGATGAAAGTACTTTAAGGTCTGCAATAGAAAATGTAACTGATGGTGGAACTGTGGAAATTCAAAATAACATAACAATAACTGGCCCAATAGTAATTCAAAAAGAGCTTACTATTGATGGTAATGGTTATACTTTAGCAGGTTCTACAGATTGGACATCTACATCAGGAAATCAAACAATGTTTACTTCTCAATTTGCAGCAGGAAAACTTACTTTAAAGGATATTGACCTAAATAATGGACCTAAATATGGTGTACAGGCTTATGATGGTGGTACAGTAATATTAGACAATGTCTCAATTACAGGATTTCGCTATGGTGGAGTTTTAGTAAACGGTGGTAATGTAGAAGTAAGAGACCTACACTTAGGAATTAATGGTACAGGTGCTAACAATGGTATAGAAATTGACAAAGGTGCATCTGCTACAAACAATCCAACATTAACTATGAATGGAACTCTTACATCAGATTCTACAGAAAATGTAGTTAGACCAGCAGATAATGGATATCTTACAGATTTTACAATAACAAATACAGAAAATACAACAAACAAAGTTGTAATTGCTGGTGACAATGTAGTTTTAACAGATGAAAACAATAATGTTATTTCTGAAAGTGCTATTCCAGAAGATGCAAAACCAAATACTACAGAAAAAGCCAAGGTTATATTAACATTAGTTACAGGAGATGAAACAAAACAAATTATAGTTGATGAAGGAACAAAGGTTACTCAAGATTTATTAAAATCATACATTGCAGTTGAAAAAGGATATGAAATAGAAGGATTTTACACAGATGAAGCATACACAAAGGCATTTGATTTTGATACTGCGCTAAATGCTGATATAACAATATATGCTAGAATTGCAGAAATTGCACAAGAGAAACCAGAAAAGCCTGTAGAAGAGCCAACAGAACCAGAAGATGAAAAAGATGATGTTCCAAAAACAGGTGTGGAAAGTTATATAGGAATTGCAGTACTTGCAATAATCGCATCAGTAGGAGCTGTGTATTTTACTAGTAAGAAATAAGAAAAGCGTGCTGGTGTAAAAAATGCTTACAATGCGCAGGGTAGAGTTTTGCTTTACGAATAGACTCAAGTAAACTTTGCTGTGTTGGATATGGAAAAATGTGCATTTTACACCACAAATATGTTTTTTTATAGAAACAAGAAACTTTTATAGAATAGGTAAAATTACCTATTCTTATACATAACAATAAAGGTGTAAAATTGAAATATTGTGGATATGATACGACTAACTAGTGTGTAGAGGCGTTATTTTATTAGGAGAAAGGTTGGAAAATAATTGCGTTTTGGTGTTGTCAAACTTCATTAAAAATTTATTCAACGTACAAAAAGTACGCCTCATAAATTTTAATTCGTTTTCCTAGCCAAAATCACAATTCTTTTCCAACCAGATTTGTGCATTAAGGAGGGCAAGAGACTAAGTATGAAAAATAATGACAATATAAAGAGTGTGTGGCTAAACCGATTAATATATTTTTTAGCGATTACAAATATTATTTTAGCCTGTATGTATATTAATATGTTTTCTTCGCTAAAAACAGAAGCGGTTGAGGAAAGCCAGTTGCTAAATAGTGTGGAAATAGATTGGCGGAAGTTTGAGTGAAAATCAAAACGGAGTCGTAGAAAAAAAACAACAAGTTACAGAAGAGGCAAAAATAGCAGATGGAAATACTGGGGAAAATACTCAAAGCAATGAAAATATAGAAAGTAAAGAAAATGAAGAACAAAGAGAAAATGTAGTTACAGAAAGAATGCTTAAGGTAGAAAAATTACAAGAGGAGAATGAGGATATTGTTGGATGGATTGAAATAGAGGGGACAAATATAAATTACCCAGTATTGCAAGATGAAGATAATAAATACTACTTAACGCATAACTATAAAAAGGAAACGAGTCAAAAAGGCTCAATATTTTTGACAAAAGATTATGATTGGGACTTACCCAGTACAAACTTATTAATTTATGGACATAATATAATTAATGGGCAAATGTTTAAGGATTTGCTAAAGTATGCAAATGAAGATTTTTATAAAGAACATCCAGTAATACGTTTTACTACTCCAAATGAAGATAAAGAATATGATATTATTTCTGCATTCAAGTCACGAGTTTTCTATAAATCAGAACAAAATGTATTTAGATATTATGATTTTGTAAATGCAGAAAATGAAGAAGAGTACAACAAATTTGTAAAAAATGCAAAAGAGGCATCGTTATATGATATTGAAAAAACAGCGGAGTATGGCGACCAGCTAATTACTCTTGTTACATGTTCATATCATACTACTGATGGGAGATTTGTGGTAATTGGGAAAGAAAAATGAAAAAGATACTTGACAATCGCAAACAAATGTTTTAATGTATATAATACAGTAGTATCATACAAATTGTAATAAATGCACTAAAAAATAAAGTAATAAAAGATATAAATATGCTATTATGAGTAATATTACAAGGAAAGTGAAAGGTATGGAAAAAGAAAATGATAATGTTATGATAGTAAATAAAGAATCAGATGTAGAAAAATATGAAACAGATAATATTAAAAATTTAATTTATACAATTAGAGGAAAACAAGTAATGTTAGATAGTGATGTTGCTATGTTATATCATTGCGAAACTAAATATATAAACCGTGTAGTAAAGAGAAATATTGAAAGATTCCCAAAAGAATTTTGTTTTCAATTAATAGAAAAAGAATTTCAAAACTTGAGGTGCCAATTTGTCACCTCAAGTTTTAAAAAGCATGTTGGATTATGCTAATATATAAATATACTTTTTTTAAAAATCCTGTTCTAATATAAGAGCAGTTTAAATAGATAGCAACAAGTAAAATTAAGTTAGAAAGTCAATTGACAAGGAGGAAGAATATGTTTTGCAAGTATTGTGGTAAGAAAATAGATGATGATAGTATTTCCTGTATGTATTGCGGTAAAAAGTTGAATGGACATAAATCAAGAGAAAATGATTATGAAAAACTGCATGAATCCGTCAGGAAAAAAGGGACTTATACAGCGCCAGATGAAAAGACGTATAAGGTAGTAGATGGTATATTATATGATGAAAACGGATGGGATGTAGGGAAAGTTCCGCGTTGGTTTGGATAATAGGCACAATCAACAAAAAAAGGTTGCAAAATGCAATCTTTTTTTGTTGATTCTTATAACTCAATCCTAGGCTCATATCTCTCAAGCCACATATTCACTTGACAAAGGTAAGCCATAAGCTGAGGCCCGGGTCATTAATTGACCAAACCAAGGCCTAGTAAATGCTTTACCATCTGTTTCTAATATTTGCATAATATATTCTCTGTTTAGCAAATTATTAATAGGTGCATTTTTGTCTTCCATTATTTTAGATAACATTTCTTTTACAGCCTTTAAATATGTTGGGTTCCATGTTTTAGGGTATGGGCTCTTTTTTCTATCTACTATTTCTGCTGGGAGTTTATCTTTCATAATGTAACGAAGCAAGCCTTTTTCTCTGCCTTTTAGAGCTTTCATCTCCCAAGGAATATTCCATACATATTCTGCCAAGCGGTAATCGCAGAAAGGTACTCTTATCTCAAATCCATTGTACATGCCCATTCTGTCTGACCTGTCTAAAAGTGTTTGCATAAACCAGTTCAAAGTAAGGTGTGATATTTTCCTTTTTTCTTTAGTTTCAGCTGTATCAGTATCTAATATTTCTACATCTTCCAGACTTTCGTTGTATCTATAATCTATATATTCTTTTAGATTTACTTTTTTAGCTATTTCTGGATTTAGCAGTTGTTGCCTTTCAGAGATTGCTATAGACCAAGGAAAAGTACCACTATTTAATGCATCTTCTCTAAAAAACCAAGGGTATCCGCCAAAGATTTCATCTGCACATTCTCCTGTTAAAGTAACTGTTGCATCGTTTTTTACATTTTTGCAAAATAATAGCATTGATGAGTCTACATCAGCCATACCAGGGAAGTCTCTTGCAATCATTGCATCTTCTAAAGCTTTGGCAAGCTCAGGAGTGTCAAGCATTACAACATGATGATTAGTATTTAACTTACTTTGCATTAAATCTATATAGTAATTATCTGAATTTGGCTGAAAATCAGTTTTTTGGAAATTCTTATCATTATCAATATAGTCAACCGAATAAGTGCTAAGTGGTGGCAAATCATTTTCTTTACAATATTCTGATGCATAAAGAGTGATTATGCTTGAATCCAATCCACCAGATAAAAAAGTACACAATGGCACATCTGAAACTAGTTGTCTTTTTATTGCGTCTTCTAATAGGTATTGTACTTTCTCACAAGTTTGTTCAAAATTGTCAGTATGGAACTTACTTTTTAACTTCCAGTACCTTTTTATGTGTATACCATCATCAGTAACTAGCATGAAATTAGCAGGCTTCAATTCAAAAATATTCTTAAAAGCTGTAATTCCATTAGTATGAGCAGGACCTATTCCAAACATTTCACAAATTCCTTGTTCATCCAATTCTGGTTTGACATTTGGAAATTTTAAAATAGCTTTTACCTCAGAAGCGAAAACTAAAGAATTATTGATATAAGTATAATATAGAGGCTTTACGCCGAAATGATCACGTGCTAAAAACAATGACTTATCTTTTTCGTTCCATATAGCAAAAGCAAAAATTCCATTTAATTTATTTACAACATCTTCTTTATATAAAACATATGCTTTAAGTAATACTTCTGTATCAGAATGGCTTTCAAAATCAAATCCATGTGATTTTAAGTCATTTCTTAGTTCTTCCGCATTATATATTTGTCCATTATACGCAATTACATATTTATTTGAGTTATAATAAAATGTCATTGGTTGCTTGCCACCATCTGGGTCAATTACAATTAGTCTTCTGTGAGCCAATAGAATATTCTTATCTACATAATAACCGCATTCATCGGGTCCTCTTTTCTTTAGTGTGTCATTCATAGAAATTAAAATGTTCTTCTTAGAAATTAAATCTTCTTTTAAGTTCATAACACCAACAAAACCACACATAGAATAACTTCCTCATATACATATTTAGGTTTTTACAAAGGATTTACCTATAAACCATAATTAGTAAACATCTAAGAATAGTATATGTAAAG
>CALXWQ010000005.1 GCA_944392435.1 uncultured Clostridia bacterium | reverse complement strand
TTGTCTGCAAAGGAAAAGATTATTAGCAAATTACAAGCTGAAAAAGAAAAAATAAAACAAGAATTACAGAAATTTAAAGACTTCTGGTATAGAATTATGGGACATTTTCATAAAAAAATTTGCTATGATAAAGATGAAAACTATAAAATAGTTAGTGATGACTTATACAAAAATGATATATTTACTGATGATGAAAATGAAATTGCAAATAATATTGTTAGAAAAGTAAAACCAAAAGATGAGATAAATACTACTAAAAATTATAGAAAGAAAAATGATACAAGATTTTAATATGGAGGTAATTTGAATATGGAAAATGAAAAAGTTAAATATTTAATAAATATGATAAATGATATGGATATAAAAGATAAATTAAGACTAGCAATATGTATGAGCCAAAGTAAATTGTCAGGTCTTATATACAACACTAGAGAAAAATATGAAAAATTTGATAAAATGTTAAAGGATATTGATGAAGAATATAGAACTACTTTAATAAATTTTGCAAAATATAAACTTGTAATGTTTGCAATGGCTAAACTTATGGAAATGGAAACCACAGACCAAAACAAAGTTGCACTATATTTATATAATACTATTAATAAAAAAAATATTTGATTATATTTTCGATAAAAAAGAACCCCTAATGAATTCTACTTTTTTGAGTAGATTCCATTAGGGGCCTTTTGGTAGAATTCCTTACTTAATCATAAGATACGGAACACCGCCAGGCAGGATTTCCCACATTTCTCTCGGCATGCAGTATTCCATGAGTTCCAAGCCAATTGCCATAACAACCAGCTCCTCACAAATACGATGCATATCAGTCCACTGTTCACCGTCCTTTGTGGTGCAGAGATTCAGAAAAGTCCATCCTTCCTTAAACTCTGCTGGCAGTTCAGCAAGGAGAGCAGTCACGAGTTTCCGTTTTTCTTCCAAGCGCTGTGGGTGTAGTCCAAACATTCTGGTAATTCCCTCTACCTTCACATAATTGGTAGTGTCCTCACCTTCATTGAAAAGGCAGTCCATAAAGGCATTATGCGTCAGTCTGGACATGTTGGTTGCAGTAACAGTGATGTCGTTTGCCATAATTATTCCTCCTAGTCTTTCTATAAGTTACTGGATTTCCAGTAACCATTTCCAACTTAGTACATTTATTATAATTCGCTGTACCTACGAATACTAAATATAGTATAGCATAAATTAACATAAAATGCAAATTTCAAAAAATACTTGATTTTTAGTTAATAATTTGTTAATATATTTATAACTTGATTGATTTAATATCAATCGTTATGAGAGCCAAAAGTTGTAAATAACTACTTCGTTGGCACCAATACTTAAAATAAGGAGAAAATTTACTCTCCTTATTTTTATTCATTTATTGAACTTCTTTAATCATTTCTTGCAAGTATTCAATTGTCATTCCATATGCAGTAGATAGTCTGCCTTCTTGTAAGTGAATAAAGTCGCATTCCTTTACCATTATTCCACCAGCTCTTGTTAGAGGTTTGCTATTTTTTAAGTAATCTTCCAGTTTTTCATCAGAAAGTATATCCATACTAAGCCTTGAAATATCATAATTATTAATTGTTTTAATAATTTTGTCTCCATCTGCATATATTACAGTATTTCCTGTATAAGCAAAAATATTATCCTTACCCATCATTGATTTAAGTAATTCTCTAGCTTTCTGTATACTACTAGGCTTTCCATACATCACATTATCAAATACCATGTTTTGGTCAGCAGCCACAATAATTCTTTTGCCTCTATTAATTGTTTTTTCAAAAACAATTTTAGCTTTTCTCATAGAAATATCCTGTAATTGTTCTCCAAAACTTTTTGACAAATCTGGTGTTTCATCAGCATCACTTACTATTACTTCAAATGGAATATCAGCTTCTTCTAGCATTTGTTTTCTTATCTCCGATTTTGACGCTAATATAATATTTATATTTATCATTTTTCTTCTACTCCTTTATTTCTTCTACCTTATTTTTACAATCTCTCATTGCTATGATTGTTTTTTCGAATAATTGATCTAAAGTTCAGCCTCGTCATTCTGTTTTTTGATTAAATTATATCACTAAATATTAGTTTGAGCAATATTATAATTTATTATTTTCAAATACTACTTATCCAAGTTCTTTACGCTAGGTCCATATATTAGATTTCCTTTAAAATCATATCTTGACCCATGGCATGGGCAATCCCATGTTTTTTCTAAGTTATTCCATGAAAGTTCGCATCCCAAATGTTTGCATACTGGATTTACTTTATATACCTCTCCCTCATTATTCTTATATATTCCTATTTTTTGTCCGTTTACCTCTACTATTTTTCCTTCTCCATTTTGTATTTGATTTGCTTCTTCTTGTGGTAGTTCTAGTTTTTTTGTTACTAACGAATTTACGCTTTCTTTTACCATATTCGTCACTTCTTTTATGTTTTTAATTGGTTCTAGCCTTGTAGATTTAAAGATTTCCTCATATTCATTTTCTTGTCCTAATATTTTATCTGTTATAATTTCGGCTGCTATATTAGATGTTGTTATTCCCCACTTATTAAATCCTGTTGCTACATAAGTGTTCTCCCATAGGTTAGAGAAGTTACCTATATATGGTATTTTATCAAGTGTTATACAATCTTCTGTATTCCAGCGATACTTAATTTTTCCTTCTGGATACAAACTCTTTGCTACTTCTTCTAAATATCTATAAGAATTGCTTAAATCAATTTGAGCTCCTGTTTTATGGTCAAACCCTACTACTATTAGTAAATATTCATCTCCAAACTTTGCTGTACGCAAAGATATTGTTGGCTCCTCTGAATTTATATACATTCCTTCAAATAATCTTTGTTTTGTTTGCATTGCAATAGCATAACTGCTTGACTGATACATTTTAACAAAATAAAATCCTGGTATGTTGACTATTGGGTATTTTGTTGTTATTACTACATACTTTGATTTTATTTTACATCCATTTTCTAGTGTTATTATATAGTATTCATCTCCATCTTCTGTATCTACATCAATGACTTTTGAATGTTCAAATATCTTTATTCCAGAATCACTACATATTTTAGCTAAAGCATTTCCATATTTATATGGGTTAAATTGTGCCTGATTTTCAAACTCAATTCCTGCTATTGCCTTTATTGGAAGTACTTGTTTCATTCTTTCTTTTACAACATCTCTTTCCAAATTCAAATTTTCTTTTTCTATATTATCCCCACTAATCTTTAATTTTTCTTCTTTGTTTTCCACATATTCTACACTGTTTAACTTATTTATTTCTATATCTTTTGCCTCTATAAATTTTGCTCTGCCACCAAAATTATTTACCGCTTCCACCTCATCTTTTATTTTTTGTACATCTTGCACTTTTTGTGTAAAAACATATGCAGGTTGATACTCAAAATCACAATCAATTTCCTCTTTATCTATAATACTCTTTATATTTCTTATTGCATTTTCATTTGCTTCATAATATTTTCTTGCGAAATCTTGCCCTTTTGAGTCTGTCAAGTACTTGTAGATAAGCCCATGTTGGCTCGTAATCTTAGCAGTACTATTCCCACTGGTTTGCTTACAAATTTCATCTTTTTCTAATAATACTGTTCTTATCTTATATTTACTTAAATTGTATGCTGTGTTTAACCCAGTAAGCCCTCCTCCTATTATGCATATATCTGTTTTTATATTTTCCTCCAATGCGCCGAATTTGTTTTGATCCTTTACACTATCAATCCAATAAGATTTCATAATTAATCACATTCCTCCCTTGGTATATCTAGTTGGAAAAAAATTAAATTTTGACTAGGAAAACGAGTTTGAAATTTATGAGGCGTACTTAGTGTACGTTGATTAAATTTCAAATGAAGTTTGACAACGTCAAAATTGTAATTCTTTTTCAACTAAAAAAACTAATTATAGTATAACCTCTAATTAGTCTTTTTAAACATATTTTTAATCTTTATATTCTAATATATCTCCTGGTTGGCAGTCCAAAGCCTTGCATATTGCATCAAGTGTTGAAAATCTTATTGCCTTTCCCTTTCCAGTTTTTAATATTGATAAATTGGCATTCGTTATTCCTATCTTCTCTGCAAGTTCAGAAGAAGACATTTTTCTCTTTGCCATCATTACATCTAAATTCACTATAATTGCCATTTATGTTTATTCCTTTCATTATATGCAACTTTTTTTGCTTTGCATTTGTGATTAATTCGTGATTAAAAAATTTTATTGTTTTGTATTTACAAGATAATAATTTTGTTTTTATCTAGGCAGTATGTATGTTTTTAATTTACAACATACATATTGCCTAGATTTTATTTAAAACCATTCTCTAATAACACATACACCCTATATTGTTAAATCATTTTCTTCCTTATACTCGACAGCTTTTCTAAGTAATTCAGATAAAATATATCCTCCAAGCCATACTATAATAAATACCGCAATTAAAATTATTTCAAATATTGATACTATGAAAAACATTCCGATTATGTATTCTATTGAAATTATTAATGAGCATACTGAAATAACCTTTAAATGTCTTACGTTTTCAAGTACAAATGGATTATCTAATTTCAAAGTTTCAAATATTTTTATAAATTTATATACTATTATAAGTGCTGGAATTCCTGACACATACAGTATTACAAGTGCTGGTGTATAATTCAATATTGGGTTAAATACATTTACATACCACCTTAATAACCATGGTAAAGCTATATAAATTATAATCCCCATTACAAATATAATTTTTAAGCATATCTCTATAAAATTTGATAAACTATTTTTCCCTGTAACTTTCATTTTTCTATTTGAACCTTTTATTTTTTGTAGGCGCCCGACTACGAACCGAACGCTATACGGTTCAACTCCTTTCAATAAAATCAAATTTTTATTCTAACATAGAAATTATTTATTACTACTTACAACCTTACTTTTTTCCAAGCATTACTAGAGATTTTTTGCTTTTTGTTTTTATCTAGTAATATACGAGAAATGTTGTAAATTTCTAAACATACATTGCTCAGTATTTTAAGGCATTAAATTGTAACGATTATTCTTTAAGTTTACTTCTTGCAATGATCCTATTAATATTAAAATTTTGCCAAGTAACATTTTCCACTTTAGATTTTGTATTAGTCAAATAATTATTAACCTGGAAAATTATATTCTCATCATTTATTCCTTCTAATCTTTTTATTTGTCCAGTTGCGTCGACACTCAATGTTTCAAGATAATTCATGTCTAGCTTATATGTTCCTGTACTATCTTCAAAATACCTATCTATATTTCTTTTTGCTATTATATTGTCTATATTGATGTAATTTACTATTATATACATTATAATTATTACTACAAAATAAGTTTTTGTCAAGTTTATCTTAAAATCCAAAATATACATTACTGTTGGAATAATTAGTATTGCCTCTGTTATTAATGAAAAATATACCATTAAACGTAAAAATGTATATCCAAATTCTTGCTCATACAAATACATTCTATAAAATGATGAAACTAAAATAATTAAGGTAAATGTTGCTAAAAATAAATTCATTATTTTGGTATAATTTATTTTTTTATTAATTTCATTTCTTTTGCTAGTAATTAATATTATGACTAAATTTATAATAGATACTGCCATCAATTGAAAGAATCCTTGCCTTGCATAACTTGCATATTCAAAATCTTGCATATTTCCCGACTTCATAAATAATACAGATATTTGAATGTAGCAAAATACTAAATAAACCAAATTTAGTATTGTTAAAATTGTGTTTCCTACTATTGAATCTATTGTCCATTTCTTTTTTTCAATAATATCCTCTTCACAAAAATTATCTTCTAAAATATTATATAAAAGCCCTATTAGGTATACTGCAATTGTTAAAACAAAAATTAATCTTAGTAAAAAATTAACATATGTTTCTTTTTCAAAAATATCTAAACTAAATATTGTACTAATTACTTCTTTAAGTTCATTTGAAAATATACTATCTGCACTTGAAAGTAATATAAGTACAACAATCAGTATTGGTATAGTTATGAAAATTCCTATGATTACTTTCCTTATTTTTTCGTTTTTTTCTTTTGATTTTTCTTGCTTTTTAAATAGGCTTGATACAGTATCTATTATACTTCCTACAGCTTCCTCAAAAAATTCAATTGGTCCTATGACTAAGTAAAATAATCTATTAAAGAAATATCCAAGCCTTATATTTTCAAATACTGCTAAAACAATCATTAATGTGAATAATATTATCAAGGCCAATATATTTGCCACATAGAAAAATGAATTGTTATAAATAAAATATGTTGCAGATATTAACAATATTGGTATACATAAAATTAATGCCTTTTTGTTTTTTATTTTGCCATTTTTATCTAAAATGTATATAAAGAAAAAGCCTAAAGCTATGCAAAATAAAAATACAGATATTCCTAATTTCTGATCAAAAAACAAAATAGAATGTAATATAGCTATTAAAAAGCTTCCTAATACTGCTACTTTCATAGCCAAAACCTCCTCTAGAGCATTTCTCCACATGCTCTATTAAATTTTAATACGCCTATATTTTACATTCTTTTTTATTGTTTGTCAATACCATTTTATCGTTTTTCAATATTCAAAGTCAAAAGTAGTTACAATTTACAGTTTTTATAACAAATGAAACGAAGCGTCACTTTCTTTTTAATGTTGCCTCAATCTCCATCTCTCTATAGTTTCTCTCTATCTTTAGTGTGACTTTATCTCCTGGTTTTTTTGTATATATATAGCACCTTAAATCACACATTCTCTCTAATTTATTTCCATCTATACTTAGTATAATATCTCCTTTTTTCAAGCCTGCATTAGATGCCGCTGATTTTACATTTACCTTTGTGACATAGATTCCTTCACTAAAATTTAGATTTTCATCTATATATCCAAGAACATTTTTATCAAATGCAAATACTCCTAAGGTTGCTTCATCAAATTTTCCATTTATATTAAAACTTTGTATTACGCTTTTTACAGAATTTATGGGTATTGCAAAGCTTATTCCTTCTGCCGATGTAATTTTTACTCCATTTATTCCTATCACTTGTCCATCTGCATTTACCAATGGTCCACCACTATTCCCAGGATTAATTGTTGCATCAGTTTGAATTAAATCTTCCATATATGTTTCTTCTTCATTTTCTTCAAATTTTACTGTTCTATTTACTGCACTTATTATTCCTGAAGTTACTGTTCTCTGAAATTCAAACCCTATTGGATTTCCTATTGCATATACAGTCTCCCCTACTCTTATATTGTTCGAATCTCCTAATGTTGCTACTTGTAATTTTTTTTGATTTATTTTGACGATTGACATATCTATATCTGCGTTTGACCAAACTACATTTCCATCATAAGTTTTACCATCAACTGTTGTAACATAACATTTACTATACTTTTCTCCACTTACATGTGCATTTGTAAGAATATAACCGTTTTCTCCCACAATAACTCCTGTACCTAATCCTAAACTCGTTATATTTTCATCTGAAAATATACTACTTCCTGAATTTTTAACTTTTGAAATTCCCACAACACTATTATTTACCTCGGAAATCATTTCTGTTACTGTTTTATTATTTTCTTTTACTTCTTCTAAAGTTTGTGTGGTTCTTTCTACAGTAACATTTTGCTGACTTAGATTACTCTCTGATACTTGTGTTTTTTCATATAATATGTATGATAATATTAAAATCAAAAAAACTAAAAGGAATATAAATATTTTTGTTAAACTTCCTTTTAGTTTTTTCTTTTTATCTTGTTTATAATAATCATTCATTTAACTTCCTCCGCTACAAATTAATTATTTGTATTATAGCCAAGGTTAGTTATTTCTAAACATAAATTGTAATAATATATTAGTAAAATAATTAAACCTTATTTCACTTTTTCCAACTTCTTAAGCTCCACAAATCTTTTTACTTTTTGTGTTGTTGTTTTTTCTAGTGGCTCATCTGTTAAAATAATTTCTTTAATATGCTTAAATGTTGGTAAATCTTTGTTAATCTTTTTTATATCTTCCCATACCAATTTTTCATATTCTTTTTGTGTTTTTTCTCCAAAATGATCTACCAAATTGTCTTTGTTATACACAATTTTTGCACAAAGTAATGTGTCTGTTTTACTCTTATTTCTAGCATACACCATATTTTCTTCAACATATGGTAATTTGTTTATTAAGAATTCTAACTCTTGTGGATATATATTTTTTCCATTTCTTAATACGATTATATCACTTTGTCTTCCTGTTATGAATATGAATCCGTCTTCATCTATATATCCATAATCTCCTGTATGAAGCCATCCATCTTGCAAAGCTTTTTTTGTTGCTTCTTCATTTTCATAATATCCAAGCATTATGTTTGGACCTTTTGCCAAAATCTCTCCTACACCATCTTTATCTGGATTATCTATTTTTATTTCAACATTTTTTAGAGGTATACCTATTGAGCCTGGTCTTTTTCGTTCTGATGATTCTGCAGTTAATACTGGTGAACTTTCTGTTAATCCATATCCTTGAATTAGTTCTATTCCTAAGTCGTTATACCACTCTATTGTAGCCTTGTCCATTGGTGCTGCTCCATAAAGTACAACTCTTAAGTATTCATCAAATTGTTTTAGTACTGGTTTGAATAGTTTCTTTCGCAAATCAATTTTGCATTTCAAAAGTCCATGTGAAAATTTAGTCATTTTATCAATTAATCCTTTTTTACCACTATCTTCAATTGCCTTTTGGATTTTTTTAGCCATTGTTTCAAGCACAAGTGGTACTGCTACAAATACTGATACTTTAAACTCTTTTAAATTATCAGCAATGTATCTTAAGCCTTCGCAAAATGCAATTGTAGCACCACAGTAAGTCCCATATAAAATTGTTATACTACATTCAAATGTATGATGGATTGGTAAGAATGAAAGTAAAGTATCTGTTGGATACATCATAAAATTATATTGATAGTTTGATACATTTTTGCAGATATTTTCTTGTGATAACATTACTGCTTTAGGCTCATTTGTTGTTCCAGATGTAAATAACATAACATACATTTCATTTTCTTTTATTTTTACATCATCGTATTTTGCTTTTCCAGACTTTATAATGTTTTCTCCATCTTGTAACATCTTCTCAAATTTTAAAACACCATCTTTTTCTACATTATCCATGCATATTTTATATTTAATATTGCATCCTTGAGCTATAGCTTCATTTACTGCATTTTCATATTTTTCATCATAAACTATTACATCTGCTTCGCTCCTTTGTAGTAATCTTTCTATTTCTTTGTCTGTTAAGGCTTTATCTAATGGTACTATTACTCTTCCCGCTGTAGTTACACCCAAATATGTAATCACCCATTCATATCTGTTGTTTCCTATGATTGCAACTCTTTTCACATCAGAGTCTAATACTTTTTCTGCTACTTTTTTAATATCTGCCACAAATTGTTTGTATGTAATCTCATGTATTTCCTTATTTTCCTTATACTTAAAAGCAATATTATTTTCTTCAAAAGTTTCATATCTTTTTACTAGTTCTCTAAAATTAGATACCTCTTCATAATATTTCTTAACTTTTTTCCCCATCAAACTACCTCCTTAAATTCTTTTATTACAAGCACATTTTACTACAAAAGTTTTAAATTTTCAACTATTTCTAATTTGTCGCTTTATTTTTAGGTTACAATTCACGGCTTGCTAATTTATATTTATATGACAAAAAGCACCAAAAATAAAGAAATTTGCAAAAATTTGTTGATTTTTGCAATCATTTATTATATAATTTTTGGTAATTGAATATTTATTGTTAATGGAGGCTTTATTATGTCAAGGAAACTTTACCAGTTAACAGAACCTCAAAAAAACATATATTTAAGAGAACTTGCATATCCAAGTACATCTATAAATATAGTTTCTTTCACTTCTGTAATAGATAAAGAAGTCGATATTGATATTTGTAAGAAGGTTCTAAACAAAATTATAGAATGCAATGACATTCTTCGCACTAAGATAGTTAAAACGAAGGATGGAATATTCCAAGAGATTGAGGATTACACTTTTGTTAATATTCCAGTGGTTGATTGCCCTCAAAAAACGAAGGAAGAAGTTTTTAAAGAAATTGATCAAAATACATATATACCCTTCTCACCATTTGAAAACAATAGATTATTTGATTTTAAAATCTACAGATTAGCTAACAATCATATTATTATAAATTATAAGTTCCATCATGTTCTTGGAGACGGATGGAGCACAAAAGTTATCTTTAAACAATTCAATACATTTTATTATTTTATATCTCATAATTTAGATATAGCTAATTTTCCACCCTCTTATTTAGATTATATTAATACAGAAAAAGAGTATTTATCTAGCGATAATTTTGTCAAAGATAAAACATATTGGGAAAACTATATTAAAAATATTCCAGAAATGTTATCTCTTAAAGAAAATATATTAAAAAAAGGTTCTAGTACAGTTAGATATACTGATGAACTTTCTTTAGAGTTTTCTTCTAAAATTAATGAGTTCTGCAAAGAAAATAAAATTACTCCTTATGTGTTTTTTATTGCTTTGCATGCAATATATTTATTTAAAGTAAGTGGAAAAGAAGATTTTATAATAGGTACACCTTTACTTAATAGAAGAAATAGAAGTGAAAAAGATACTGTAGGAATGTTTGTTTCAACAATTCCTCTCCGATTTAAAATAAATAAAAATACTAAAATAACTGCTTTGTTTGCATCAATTCATGGTGATACATACTCGGCTTTAAAGCATCAAAGATATCCTTATTCAGAATTATTAAACTATGCTAAGGAAAAAGAAGGTTATGAAAGTAATTTATTTGATACTATAATATCTTTCCAAAATGTTAATCCAGATATGGACTATGTTGATTATCCTGTAAATAATTTCTGGAATTTGACATATAATCAACAAAGTAGTTTTGAATTTCATATAACAGATCACAACAATTCTGGAAGGTACCGTTTAAGCTTTGATTTTGCTGAAGGGATTGTATCTAAAGATGAGGCAAAACTCGTATACAATCGTTTTATAGAAATGATAAATTCTATTATAGCAAATGAAGATACTACAATTTCTAATATAAGTTATATACCTAAAGAAGAGCTTAATACTATTTTTAATGTATATAATGGTAAGTATTTGTATAAGCCTACAAAGACTTTAATAGAATTATTTGAAGAACAATCTAAAAAGACACCAAATAACATAGCTCTAAAATATAAAGATGAAGAGCTTACATATAAAGAATTGAGTCAAAAGATACATAACTTTGCTGTTTATTTAAAAGATATTGGAGTTACTCCTAATTCTGGTGTAACTTTGCTTATACATAGAAGCTTAGAAATGATAGTTGCTATGTTTGCTGTATTAAAATGCGGTGCTCATTATTTACCTGTTGACCCATATTGGCCAGAAGATAGAGTAAAATTTATTTTAGAGGATAGCGGCAGTAAATTTTTAATAACTAATAATCAATATATAAACACTTTTAAGAAATCAGCAAATTGCATTAATGTAGATAATATATTGACTCTTCCCGATACTAAAGAAGAAATGTCTATAAATTACAATTTAGACAGTTTAGCATATATTATTTATACTTCTGGAACTACTGGAAAGCCTAAGGGAATACTTACATCTAATTATAATGTTGTGTATTTGCTACATTCTACTAGAAATAAATTAGTGCAAAATGAAAATGATGTGTGGACATTATTCCATACATATACATTTGATTTTTCTACTTGGGAGATTTATGCAAGTTTATTATTTGGTGGGAAATTAATAATTGTTCCAAAAGAAACTACTTTAAATCCAAAAGACTTTTTAGATTTATTAGTAAAAGAAAAGGTAACAATATTAAATCAAACACCTGCATACTTTTATAAAGTAATTGAAGAAGAAAAAACTAAAACTTTTAATCCTAATGTACTAAGCTTGCGTGCAATTTTAGTTGGTGGAGAAGCTGTTTATGCTAAACCTTTTAAGTATTGGAAAGAAAAATATCCAAACACAACTTTGTTTGAAGTATATGGTCCTACAGAATCTACAATATTTGCTACAATTTGTGAATTAACAGATTCGGACATACAAAATAACGAAACTTTTATAGGTTATCCTTTGCAAAATTATCATGTATATATATTAGATAAAAATGGAGAAGTTTTACCTATAGGTTGTGACGGAGAAATTTGTATTGCAAGTGGTGGCCTATGTAAAGGTTATTTAAATAAACCTGAACTTACTGCAGAAAAGTTTCTATACAATGATAATGTAAAAGAATTTATTTACAAATCTGGTGATTTAGGTTTTTATGCCACTGATGGCAGAATTGGATATATTGGTAGAAATGATAATCAAGTTAAAATTAGAGGATTTAGGGTTGAAATCGGAGAAATAGAAAAGGAAATACTTGCTTGTGGTAATATTTCTAAAGTTTTGGTAATGCCTATTGATAATAAAAATATGACTAAATCTTTAGTTGGCTTTATTGAAACTAGTGTTCCTAATTATGTCCCTGAGGTCATTAGCAAACTAAAAGAAAAACTTACCCCATACATGATACCTAAGTTATACCAGTTTGAGAATTTTCCTTTAAATGATAATGGAAAAATAGATAGAAAGAAGTTATTAAATAAAATTAAAGACTTAACAGAAAATAAAGAAATTATTTTACCAGAAAATGATTTACAAAAAGAGATTTATGATATATTATGTGGTTTATTAAACAGATCTGATATTTCTATAGATGATGACTTCTTTGATGATTTGGGATTGGATTCTTTAAATATAATGGAGCTTTCTATAAAACTTTCTAAATATAATTTAGAAATTCAAGATATTAATAATAATTCTAGTATAGAAAACTTAGCTAATAGAATAGATTCAAAAAATCCAAAAAATTCTATAGATAATATTATTGAGAATGTAAATATTGTTGACAACCATGTAGATTTTGACTTGTCAAAAGTTCTTCTTACTGGTACTACTGGTTTTCTAGGAGTACATATTTTAAAAGAATTATTTGATGAAAAAACTACTAAGAAAATTTATTGTTTAATTCGTAGAAAAAACAATAAAAATGCTGTAGAAAGAATTCACTCAACTTTAGAAAATTATTTTTCAGATGATATTGCAAAAAAGATGTTTGAAAAAATTGAAATAATTCAAGGAGATTTTGAAGTAGAAAAATTGGGACTTTCAGATGACTGTTACAATGCACTTACCGAGAAAATAACAACTGTAATTCATTGTGGTGCTAACGTAAAGCATTACGGAAAATATGATAAATTTTACAAATCTAACGTTTTGGGTACTACAAATTTAATAGAATTTTGTAAAAAGTCAAAAGCTAAGCTTGCACATATTTCAACAGTATCTGTTGGTGGCTTTTCAAAAATAACTTTTCCTAAAATATTAGATGAAGAGCATATAAATGTTGGTCAAAGCTTTAATTCTCATGTATATATGATTACGAAATATCAAGCAGAATGCAAGGTTCTTAAAGCTATTGAAAACAATGAAATTGATGGGAAAATTTTTAGACTTGGTAATATAATGCCAAGAATAACCGATATGAAATTCCAAATTAATTCTAAGGACAATGCATTCTTTAGCAGAGTAAAAACTATTCTTAAATACAGGGAATTAACTTTAGACTATATGCAAATTGATATTGATATAAGTCCTGTAGATTTATGTGCAAAATCAATTCTAAAAATACTGAAAAATAATAATTGCAAAACAATTTATCATATTTACAACAATAATACTTTTACAATAGAAAATTTGCTAAATACTTTAAATATAAGCATAAATGTAGTTGACTCTGAAGAATTAATAAATAAATTGCGTACATCTTCTGATCCATTGGATGCACATCTTTTGAATGACTTAAATAATGGAGGATATATGGAGACTCCTACGACATGCGAATTAACAAAGAATTGGCTATCTGCTATAGGATTTAATTGGCCAGTATTAGATGAACATTATTTGAAGAATATTTTTTAATAAGCAATTGGGGCTCTTCTCAATTGCTTGTGGAATTACATAAAGGAGTATACATATGAATAAACAAGAAACAAATGTTAAAAGAATAAAATTTAATATTTACGCTAAAATTATAGTTTTGGAAGTAGTTGTACTTTGTATAATGAGATTCTTCGTTCCTGTACTATTAAACTATCCTCCAATGTCAGAGGAAAGTGTTTTTCAATCACAGATTGAACCTATTTCTCATACTGCACAGTACATATTACTTGGAACAACAGGAATAATTGCATATATTTTATGCTTAAGTATTTTTTGTTCTAAAATTTTTAAATATTTAGATTTATATGCTAAAGACAAATCAAGAATATCTAAAAAACTAATTGAAAAAGTTAGACAAGATTGTTTCTCAATTCCAAGAAAAATAGTTATTGTACAAGTAGTACTTATTATTTTAGTGTTGTTCATGTTATTTTTTATGATGAATGCAAGCATTCAAATTTGTTTTAAATTTTTACTAATTTATTTTACATTTTTTACAGTTATTGCCATTATATCTTCAATACTAATAAAACAAGATTTGGATGTAATTATTAAATCAACATATAATATAGACAAGGATTACTCTGACTTTAAAAAAGCAAGCAAATTTAGCATGAACTTATTATTTAATTTAGTACCTTTTTTCTTAGTTATAATTATAACTATTTCACTTTTAGGTTATGCAAAAGTGAGTTCATCAATAGGAGAAGGTACTTATAACTACTATAAATTACAATTTGAAAAAATAGATTTTAGCAATTTATCTCTAAAAGATTTACCAAAAGTATTTTCTGAAATCACTAAAAAAAGTGAAAATGATTATTTCTTTATGATTGTTGGAGATAAATATTATACAACTACACAAAATAAATCATTATCTGATTTTTTCATTACTTATATTCATACTTATTATGATCAAACAAATGGTAGAGCATATGAGTATTATGGTGTTGAGGAAGAAGGCTATGTACAGAAAATACAACTAACAGATTTAGATGACCCAATTTATATTGGTTACAAATATTCTACTACAAATACAGAAACGAGCACTTTCTTTATATCATTAAGTGTAGTAGCAATAATAATATATATTATTATTTTATTAGTATGGTCTAAAGGAATTAGTCAAAATTTAGTAGATGTTACAAATAATTTGGTTCAAATTTCAAAAGGTAAAAATGATATTTTAAATAAAGTTCTGCCTGTTACATCGACAGATGAACTTCGGAGAGCTTACAGTTGCATTTAATCAAATTCAAAAAATGACTTCTGATTATTTGAAGCAAATACAAAATAACCAAAATCTTCTTATGGAAAGAGAACGTTTGGCATCTCTTGGACAATTAATTGGCGGAATTGCACACAATTTAAAAACACCTATAATGTCAATTTCTGGTACTGCTGAGGGATTAACAGATTTAATTAAAGAATATGATGAATCAATAGGTGACCCTGAAGTCACAAATGATGACCATCATGCTATTGCAAAAGATATGTCTGAATGGGTTTCAAAGTTAAAATCATATACAGAATACATGTCCGATGTAATTACTGCTGTAAAATGTCAAGCAGTAACTTTGTCTGAAAATGAAAATATTACTTTTGATATAGATGAACTAATAAAAAGAGTGAATATTCTAATGAAGCATGAATTAAAAAATGCTTTAGTTAATTTAGATGTTCAATTTAACACAGATAAGCACACACAACTACATGGCGATATAACAAGCTTAGTACAAGTTATAAACAATATGATATCAAATAGTATTCAAGCATATAATGGAGAATCTAATAAAACTATTTATTTGACAATTGATAAAAAGGCTAACAATTTAATTATTTCTATAAAAGACTTAGGATGCGGACTACCAAAATCTGTACAAGATAAGCTATTTAAAGAAATGATAACGACAAAAGGCAAAAATGGAACTGGACTTGGCCTATTTATGTCATATTCAACAATAAGGGCACATTTCAATGGAGATATTACATTTGAAACAGAAATCGGTAAGGGTACAGTTTTCCATATAATTCTTCCTCTTTAGAGAGAAAAAATATATACTTATTCTCTAAAAGCAAAACTATTTAAAGAATTGTAAAATTTAACCTTAATTCGACTTTTTGACAAAAAGGGTTGATTTTTGAAAAAACTATTAATATAATGTACTTAAATCATGTGGAGAAGGTGATGTTATGAGAAAAAATGAGCATATAGCACAGTCAAATGGATATAAAATTATCGCTGTAGATGATGAAGAAGGAATTATAGATTCACTTTCTATATTCTTAAAAAGATCTGGCTATGAATTTACTGGAGTAACGGACCCAATGGAAGCAATTGAAAGAGTTAAAAATGAGCATTTTGATTTAATGATTCTTGACTTTATTATGGAACCTATTCATGGTGACCAAGTTGTAGAAGAAATTCGTAAATTTAACAAAGAATTATATATTCTATTACTTACTGGTCATAAAGATTTAGCTCCACCTCTTGAAACAATTAGAAGGTTGGACATACAAGGTTATTGCGAAAAGAGTGATAAGTTTGATCAATTACTTCTTTTAATTGAATCAGGAATTAAATCTATAAAACAAATGAATGAAATAAAAAGAATAAATCAAGAATTGTCTGAAACATTTGAAAAATTAGAAAAGGCATATTTAGAGAGTATTCAAACTTTAAGGTACACAGTTGAAGCGAAGGATCCATATACACGAGGTCATTCTGATAGAGTATCAGAATATTCTGTGTTAATTGGCAAAAAACTTGGTTTATCAGAAGATGATATAAAAACACTAAAAATCGGAGGCCTATTCCATGATATTGGAAAGATTGGCATACCAGATAGCATTTTATTAAAAGAATCCAAACTTACAGATGACGAATATTCAGAAATTAAGAACCATCCATCTATTGGAGCTCACATATTATGCAATGCAGAAGTCTTTAAAGACATTATACCTATTGTAAAGCATCATCATGAGAGATATGATGGAAGAGGTTATCCAGGTCAGTTAAAAGGCGAAGATATACCATATTTAGCAAGAATTGCAGCTGTTGCAGATGCATTCGACGCAATGACTTCAAAAAGAACATATAGAAATTCTTTACCAATAGATGTAGTACGTCAAGAAATAGAAAAAAATTTAGGTACTCAGTTTGACCCAAAGATAGGCAAGACTTTCCTTGATATTATTGATAATGAGTATGATAAGATTACGGAAATACAGGAAAAGTATCCGGCGTAAATTTTAAAAGCAAAAAATTCGTTGATGTTTAACAGTTTTCAAATCATACTTAAGATTATCGCTATTGCAGTTGATATAATTCTTTTGATAATAGAAATTATAAAAAACTTACATAAATAGCAAGTACCCAGTGAAATGCACTCACTGGGTTTTTAATGCTTTTAATCATACTTGCTTATAAGCTATAATTATTATAACTTTTTTTTAATATATGTCAAATATTTTTTTATATTCCTAAATCTTCATGCTTAGTTTTACTTTTTGTCTATCTAGGTCAATTCCAATTACTTTTACTTTTACAATGTCTCCTACAGATACTACATCTGATGGATTTTTTACAAAGCTATTGCTTAATTCTGATATATGTACTAATCCATCATGTTTTACACCAACATCTACAAATGCTCCAAAGTCAGTAACATTTCTTACTGTTCCTGTTAGTATTTGTCCTTCTCTTAAATCCTCAAATTTAAGTACATCTGCTCTTAAAACTGGCTTTGGCATTTCTTCTCTTGGGTCTCTACCTGGTTTCGAAAGTTCATCAATTATATCTTTTAGTGTCATCTCCCCTACATCAAGTTCTCTAGCAGTGTTTGGCACATTAATTTCTGCAAGTTTTGTTTTTATTTCTTTTAATTTTTCTTTGTCTGTTAATTCTTCTTTGCTGTACCCTATTTTATTTAATAATTTTTCTGCAATTTCATAGCTTTCTGGGTGAACTGCTGTAACTTCTAATGGATTTTTTCCGTCAAATACACGTATAAATCCTGCACATTGTTCAAATGCTGATTTTCCTAGTTTCGGTACTTTTAAAAGTTCTTTTCTTTCTTTTATTTTTCCATTTTCGTCTCTATATTTTACAATATTATTTGCGATTGTTTTATTTATTCCAGAAATATACTGTAAAAGTGATGGTGTTGCTGTGTTTACATCTACACCAACTTTATTAACTGCATCTTCCACTACGCCTGTCAAACTTTCAGAAAGTTTCTTTTGGTCAACATCATGTTGATACTGTCCTACACCAATTGATTTTGGATCTATTTTTACAAGTTCCGCTAACGGATCTTGTAGTCTTCTTGCAATTGAAATTGCTCCTCTTAAAGAAACATTTATATCTGGATATTCTTCTGTTGCCAGTTTTGACGCAGAGTAAACTGATGCTCCTGCTTCTGAAACTATTGCATAATGCACATCTTTTCCTAGCTCTTCCTTTGCCCTTTTTATTACATCTGCCACAAATATTTCTGATTCTCTTGATGCTGTTCCATTTCCTATAGCAAACATGTTTACATCATATTTTTGTATAAGGTTTAGTAATACTTTAGCTGAGTTTTCTACATCATTTTGTGGCTCTGTAGGATAAATAGTTGTAGTTTCTAAAACCTTTCCTGTTTCATCAATTACTGCAATTTTACATCCTGTCCTATATGCTGGGTCAAATCCTATAACTGTTAAATTCTTAATTGGAGCTCCTAAAAGTAGTTGTTTTGCATTTTTTCCAAATACTTTTATAGCCTTTTCTTCAGCCTTTTCAGTTAAATCAGAACGAATTTCTCTATCTATAGATGGCTCTATAAGCCTTTTCCAGCTATCTTCTATAGTAGCTTTTAAATATTCTTCAAATTGTGTATGTCCTTTTATAATGTCTCTTTCCATATATGCTAATATCTTGTCTTCTGGCTTATCTATTTTTACTTTTAGAAAGTCTTCCTTTTCTCCCCTATTTATTGCTAAAATTCTATGGCTAGGAAGTCTCTTTATACTTTCATTAAAATCATAATACATATCATAGCTTGACTTTTCTTCAGGCTTTGTAGCTTTTACATTTATAACTGCTTCTCTATAGCATATTCCTTTAATTTTCTTTCTGTATTTTGGCTCATCAGAAATATTTTCTGCAATTATGTCTAATGCTCCTTGAATTGCATCTTCAACATTTGCAACAATCTTGTCTTTTGGAGTACCTTCTTCCACACTATCCACATTTACATACTCTTTTGCAATTTCTTCTATTGGTCTTGTTTCTTTTTGTTCAAAAATAATGTTTGCCAAAGGCTCTAATCCCTTTGCCTTAGCAACTGTTGCCCTTGTTTTCTTTTTAGGTTTATATGGTCTATATATGTCTTCTACTTCTGCAAGTGTTTTTGCCTCTTCTATAGACTTTGATATTTCTTCTGTTAACTTTCCTTGCTCCTCTATAGATTTCACAACTTCTTCTTTTCTCTTTTCTAGGTTTCTTAAGTATGTAAGCCTTTCACCCAAATCTCTTAAAATTTCATCAGAAAGACCTCCTGTAACTTCTTTTCTATAACGAGCAATAAATGGGATAGTATTTCCTTCGTCTATTAATTTTACTGCTGATTCCACTTGATTTTCTCTAATATTTAATTCCTCTGCTATTATCTTATTAACTTCCATATTTCTCTCATATTCCTTTCTTAATGTTCACTTTGTCTGGAAAAGAACTAATTTTTTAAGCTTGTCTATTTTTTATAGTTTTATATATTATTCTATAAATTGCTTTGCCTATTATATCAAATTTTTTAATTACTTGTAAAGAGCTATTTTCAAACATTTAGGGTAAAATAAATCTCTGACAAATATTAAACTTTCTGATAAAATATATAAAAGAAAAACCTTTTTGTTGAGCGCTTACATATATTAATTAAAAAAAGTGACATGATTTCTCACATCACTTTCTATATATATGTTATAAAATTTCACACACTGGACTGGACAAGCTCTGAAAATTTCGTTACAATCTTGTTACTGTTCAATGTAATTTATATAGAATGCTCGCATAATTCATGACAATAATGTAGTTCCACGTGGTAGATATATATTTTGTTCTAATGCATGGAGAACACAATATATATCTACCAGCAAGATGGAACGGATTTTACATATCTATTTTTATATTGAACAGTAACACTATTCACGACTTGCCTATTGCTATTTATAAATATACGGCAAGAAAAACATTTTCTAAGGAATACGAGAATATGGAATGGAATGTGATTTGAGTATAGAAAATCTAAGAAAATTTTGGCAAACGAATCTCGCCCTCTTCCCAAGGTCGCATGCAAAATTTCTCATAGAATTTCTACGTGAAAAAAATCCAACTTTAGAAGTTGGATTTTTTTGCATAAAGCCTATAATTTATAGACTTTTATGAGGACTTAATCTTTTTCAGAAGAATGCAAAGCTCTAAGATAATACTTGAATCTTTAAAAATTTCTTTTGAAAACTTTTCAAATCCAATTTTTTCCGCATCATCTAGTAGATTCTTTGCCTCTTTAGGATTTTCCAAAAGCCACTTTACTCCTGGATTTTCTTGAGTAAGCTCCAAAATTTTTTTGATAAAGTCGCTATTTTGAACAATAAAGGTTTTAAATTCTCTACTTCTTGCATACTCCCTTCTAGTTTCGTTCGCTTTTTTTGCTTCTACTGGTTCTACTCTAGGGAATGAAACATTTGTCTTAGTTCCTTCAAGAGAATTGTTGTCTCCACTGTTATGATTGCTTGCTTCATGGTTAGCAGTCTTTGCAATATTGGTACTGTATGCATCTGGTTTTTTTGAATATTTTTCATAAATTTTTTCAATAAAGTCTGCAATTGCAAATCTATGAGGTATCAGAAATTCAACCTCTCTTTCAAAAAATCCAAGCAACTTAAATCCTAGTGGGACTCTTTCCCAAATTTTGTTTCTGAGCAAAGCAATAGTCTTTACTCTCGTTATACTATCATTGTCAATGCTTTTCTCTACTCTTTTGACTATCTCAAAAAGAGCATACTTATCTCCTCTTAAACTTTTCCGCAGAGCTTTGTACTCTTCGAGCTCTTTGTATCGTTCATTCTCGCTTGTAGCATAATTCCAATTTGGAAAATGCGCTTTGAACTGCGACGCAAGCTCACCCCTTATGATTTCAGAACTTTCCAAGTTGCTTGTCGAAATTCCCATATTATCCAATGCTGTTATATACGAATAAGTGAGCTCCCAGATAAGCCTTTCTGCTTCTTTTATTGATATTGTTCCTAACCTCCGTTCCAAAAAATTATTTAGCTGTTCCTGAATCTTTACTGGTAATCTTTCCGTCTTGTTTTTAATCCAGCTAAACATGTTTAGCCCTCCTTATATAAAAATTATATTTCTATTATACATTCTTATTTGGTTTATGTCAACTCTAAAGTTTTATCTTTAATTACTTAGCTTCGTTTGTACTTTATTAATAAATTGAATTTACTCTCTTTTTGTTTCTTTATTTCTATTTATAGAATTGTAATTAAGTTACTGGATAATGGTTTTTAAAAATTAACTCAAAAAATTCAGATAGTATGTATGTTTTGAAATTTTTGTAGGAGTGCGCATTCTGTGCTTATATGTTTTAGACCAGTAAGCTACAAAAAAATTTGAAAAATATACATATTATTTGAATTTTAAGACAGAAAGAAAATAAAACCATTATCCTGTAACTGTAATTAAATTTATATATGTTTTATAATTAAATTTTCTTTTGGGAATAATCCATCATATATATCTTCTATAATATGCTTTACTTCTTGATTTGATATTTTATTTGTAAATCCACTATATGTTAAAATATAATAATCCACACCAAAAAGTATATATTCCATCCCCTCACACTTTTTAAATCCAGAATTTAGATAATAGCGTAATCTCTTTTCTATAACCTGAAGTTCTTCTCCATTTTTTGCATTTTTTTCCGACTCAACTTCCACAATTAATATCTTTTTATCTGATAAAAACTCTTTTATTGATTCTAAGAATCTCTTTCCAATGCCTTTTCCTCTATATTCTTTTATAACGGCCAAATGAGTAATTAAAACTTTTTCATTTTTCTCCATTGTAATAAAATATGCTATTTCTTGCTCATCTTCTTCATATATGTATACATTATGAATATTCTCTTGAGTCATTTTTAAAAATCTTTTAAAATTAGGTATCTCGCTGTCTAAAAAATCTTCTTGCATGTATTTATATACACCAATTGCTTCCTCAAAATTTGCTTTTTTAATCATTTAATTTCCTCCTTGCTTAACTTAATTTTAATTTTTCTAATAAAATATATTTGTTTTTATTTAGTTCAAAGATTATATAATTTTTATTTTTATTGGAGCGCTTAAGGTGGGGACCGACAAGTTTACAAACTGTTAAGCGTAGCTTTTACAGTTTGTACGCAGTTGGGGGCCGGAAATAAAAATCAAAATTATATAATCTTTGAACTAACAAGCATGCTAATTAGAAACACAAAGCATTCGACATTTTTTTATTATTAAACCATTATTTAGTAACACTATTTCCATTATATCATACTATAACTGTTGTCTTTTGTCGATTTATGTAGTATAATTTATATAAATTTTAAATAATCTATAGTAAAAATTATATATGCATATAATTTACTATACAAAATTAAAAAAGGGGGATTTTAATGGGAATTGCATCATTTGTAATTGGTTTAATATGTTTAATACTATCACCATTTTTAAGTATCTTTTTGATTTTGCCTTCTATCTTAGCATTAATTCTAGGAATAGTAGACACTGTAATAAAATCTAAAAAGAAACAACCAAAGGGATTATCTATAGCTGGAATTGTATTATCTACAATAGCATTAGCAATTTGTATTTTAATTGTTGTTTTTGCAGTTTATGTTTATAACAATGCATCTGACGCTATAACAAATAGTTTATCAAATTTGGAGGATGAAATAAAATCAGAACTTCAAGCGCAGGAGATTAATTGCAATGTCGGAGAATCTGCAACATTAGGTGATGTTAAGGTAACTTTAACATCTGTAGATAAAGACTTCAAAGATTATTATTCTTTTGCAAGTGTAGAGGATGGATGCAAAATATTAAAGGCAAATTTCGAATTTGAAAATTTTGGAGATTATACAGAACATGTTTCTTCATCAGATTTTGAATGTTATGCAGACAAATTTTCTTGTGATAGATTTAGTTCTGTTGAAAATGGATATTTTTCAGAATCAATAGCTGTTGGCAAAAAAGCTGCTGGGTCTATATATTTTGAAGTACCATCTGACGCAAAAGATATAGAGATTGAATTTGATGATAATGCATACAGTGATGGTAAAATAATATTTAATATTGATTAATTTCTAAAAAAACTTCTCAATGATAAATATATCATTGAGAAGTTTTTTGGACAATTTAGGTCCATCCCCAATTGCTTGTTATTCTATTCCTAAGTATTCATTATATGTTACTTCTCTATCTACTAACTTATCTTTCTTTATATCTAATATTCTATTTGCTACTGTTTGAGTTAATTGATGGTCATGTGAAGTAAATAATATAATTCCCTTATACTTTTTCATTCCTTCATTTAAGGCTGTAATACTTTCCATATCTAAATGGTTTGTTGGTTCATCAAATATAAGAAGGTTTGCTCCAGATAACATCATTTTAGAAAGTACACATCTTACTTTTTCTCCTCCAGATAAAACATTTACTTTTTTTAGTGCTTCTTCTCCAGAAAATAGCATTCTTCCTAAAAAGCTTCTTACATAGGTTTCATCTGGGTCTTTTGAATACCCCCTTAGCCAATCTGTTATAGATAGGTCTGATTCAAATAAATAATTGTTGTCTTTTGGGAAATAATTTGTTGTTATTGTCGTTCCATAATGTATCTCCCCTGAGTCTGGCTCTAACTCACCTGCTAAAATTTGGAATAGTACAGTTTTTGCATTTTCGTTATCTGCTAAAAAAGCTATTTTGTCATTTGGCTTTACAGTAAAAGATATATTATCTAATATTTTTTCTCCATTAATTGTTTTAGATATATTTTTAACTTCTAGTATTTCTTTTCCTGGTTCTCTATCTGGTTTAAAATCTATATATGGATATCTTCTATTAGAAGGTTTTATTTCATCTAATTCTATTTTCTCTAATGATTTTTTCCTTGATGTAGCTTGTTTAGATTTTGATGCATTAGCACTAAATCTAGCAATAAACTCTTGAAGCTCTTTTATTTTTTCTTCTTTCTTTTTATTAGCCTCTTTCATTTGTTTTAATGCAAGCTGACTTGACTCATACCAAAAATCATAATTTCCAGGATATACTTTAATTTTTCCGAAGTCAACATCTGCAATATGTGTACAAACTTTATTTAAAAAGTATCTATCATGTGAAACTACAATAACCGTATTCTCAAAATTAATTAAAAACTCTTCTAACCAATTTATACTTTTTAAGTCTAAATCGTTTGTAGGCTCATCTAATAGCAAAATATCAGGATTACCAAATAAAGCTTGTGCTAATAATACCTTAACTTTATCTTTTGCTTCTATTTCACTCATAAGTTTGTAATGTTTGTCTGACTCAATTCCTAAGTCATTCAAAAGTACTGCTGCATCTGATTCGGCATTCCATCCATCAAGCTCTGCAAATCTTTCCTCAAGTTTTGCAGCTTTCATACCATCTTCCTCAGAAAAATCAGGCTTTGAATATATAGCCTCTTTTTCCTTCATTATGCTATATAATTCCTCATTTCCCATTATAACAGTATCCATTACTGTATAGCCTTCAAAAGCAAAGTGGTCTTGTTTTAATACAGAAATTCTTTCATTTTTTTCTTTTGAAACTTCACCTTTACTAGGCTCTATTTCTCCAGATAGGACCTTTAAAAATGTTGATTTTCCAGCACCATTTGCTCCAATTATTCCATAACAACAACCTTTGTTAAACTTTATATTAACATCTTCAAATAATGTTCTTTTTCCAAATCTTACTGTAACCCCTGTTGCTATTAACATTCTAAATTCCTCCTTTAACATTTTTTTTGTATTATGTTTCTTATCGAATTTTTTCGTCCTCTAGTCACGTCTTTCTAGCCCAATTTTCGAACTTAATTTGTTTAAAACTTTTCCCTATTTTCTCCTTTAATCAAGCATTCCTTTTTTCTTTAACCATAATGATGCTACAATTCCAATTAAAATTGAAATCATTACAATTACTGCAAATCCGAAATGGACTATTCTGTAGAGGTAATCCTACATTCATTCCCCAATAACTTGCTATCATTGTAGGTATTGCTAATATAATGGTGATAGAAGTTAAATATTTCATAACACCATTTAAGTTATTTGAAATTATTGATGCATATGCATCCATTGTGCCTGTTAGGATATCTCTGTAGATTCTTGCCATTTCAATTGCTTGTTTGTTTTCGATAATAGCATCTTCTAATATATCCTCATCTTCATCATATAACTTAATTAAATTACCTCTCATTGTTTTTTCCATTACAACTTCATTTGATTTTAATGAGGTTGTAAAGTATACTAATCCCTTCTCTAAACTTAGTAATTTTAGTAGTTCTTTATTTTTCATTGAATCTTTTAAAACATTCTCTGCTATCTCTGTTTCTTTATTTAATTTTTTTAGCAAATTTAAAAACATCTCTGCATTGGAATAAAAAATTTGCAAAAGCATTCTACTTTTTTTATAAGTTATCATGTTTCTACTTTTTTTCTTTGTAAGCTCCTCCATAATAGGATTTTTACTTAATGATACTGTTATGATGTAATCATCTCTTACAAATATAACTCCAATAGGCATTGTGCTATATACTTTTGCACCAGATTCAATTTCCATTATAGGTGTATCAATTATAAATAAAATTGTATTATCATCATCTTCAACATCTATCCTGGCTTTTTCCTCTGAGTCTAATGCATATCTAATAAAATTTTCTTGAATTCCAGTATTTTCACACACTGCTTTTATTTCTTCATCACTCGGTGAAACCATGTTTATCCAGTTTCCTTTTATATACTCATTTGTTTCTACTGTTAAATTTGTTTCCATATCTGTTCTATACATTTTAAACATAGTTATCACCCCTCAGTACAATATATTAACATAATTATTTAATAATTACAACTTAAATTCGAAAAAATATTGACAAAAGTTTATTTTGGAATTATAATATTTATGTTGTTTGTTTAATATTTATTATTTTTTATATTTTTTTAAATAATATGCGCCATTAGCTCAGTTGGTAGAGCAGTTGACTCTTAATCAAATGGTCGGAGGTTCGAATCCTCTATGGCGCACCAATAACGTATCTGTTCGAACTAAACTAATTGAACAGAATTGATACAAAATTTGGAGGTTTATTAAAGATTTTTTTAGAAAATAAATGAATTTTATTTAACTCTTCGGTATAATCTGTGTATAATAATCTATATGCAAGTTGATTGATATTTGTATCAATTGTCAATAGATTCTAAAAGTTGTAGATAAATACTCCGTTGCGCACCAAAATAGGAGTAATGATGGATGAGTAGAATCAAATGGGAAGAACGAATGAATAAAAAGCATTGGGAAGAAATGCAAAAGTATAAAGAATTTAATAAGGATAATTTTAAGAAAATAGATAAATTTTCTCATATTTTTAGCAATATTTTTAATTTTTTTCGTTACACTGCACTTACTATATGTATTATTGCAATTATTGTTGCCGGAATAATATATCTTTCTTATGTAATAGGTCTAAATTCGCAATATTTATAATAAAATCCCTTATTTTAAAAGGGATTTTATTTATTCTTCCAATTTATTTAATATTTCATTAACAGAATTATTGTCCTGATTATCTTTTTCATTATTTTCATTATTTTTACTATTTGTTTCTATTGTTTTTGTTCCTTTTTTTATAATTCTTGTCATAGGGTCATAAGTATCTTTAGAAAGTAGCGTTTTAGATACTACCTCTCCATTTTGTTTAAGTATTCTATATGCTTCGCTAGTACAACCTCTATATCCAGATTGTTCAACCACTTCTTTACCTTCCGCTAAAGTAGAATCATTTTCATATTTTGTAGTATATGGTATATATGATTTAACAACTGATTGTATTGTAACTTCATATTCTGTTTCTTCCTTTATACCATGTATGCTCATCATGCATACTCCATTTTTAGAGCTTGCTTCTATTTTTATAGGGTAACTTCTATTATTTTTAAATTTAAAATCTATTGCTCCCCATGCTACTGTTGCATCTCTTCCTGGATCTACATATGATGTAAGAAATTGATGATTACTTCTATCTACTATCTCCAAATTTGCTAGTAAAACTGCATTATATAATGTTGATGAAGTTTGGCAAATTCCTCCTCCTACATCTTGTACAACTCTACCTCCTGCATATGCTCCAGCTTCTTTGTATCCTTCTGCAATTGTTCTTTCTCCTACTGTTTGATTATATGAAAATGTTTCTCCTGGCATTATAATTGTGCCATCTATTTTCTCTGTAGAAATTGAAATATTGTTACTTCTATTTTTGTTAGTAGGATCGTATCTTGTAGAATATTTTCCAAGTTCATCAGGGAATGCTTCTTCTCCCAAATCTGCAATTGTTTTGTCAGGTACAGTTATTTTTAATGGTATAGTATACTCTTGCTTATCTTCTGCTAAAATTTTTTCTGCCTCTTCTAGAGAAATTGCAAAATCCACTCCGTTTACATGAGTATGAACAGTTGTAGGATTTTCTGTAATATATGCATCTTGTGGTTCTTTGTATATTTCATTCTTTATATCTTCCAAATTTATTTCATCGGGTTTAATATTCACTGTTGGAATTTCTATAATATCATATTTTTGTTTTATATCTTTAATTTCATTTATTATAGTATTTTTTAGTTCATCTTTTTTTATAGAAAGTCCTTCTTCCCCTTTTACAATAATTAAGCTTTCATCTTCAATATAATAACTACTTTGAACCACAGCACCTGGCAATTTTGATTCAATATCATCTAATTTTTCGTTCAAATTTTCCTCATTATAGTTAAACTTACATTCTATCTCTTTGCCAAATAACATGCTATATAATATACTATAATTATTTTTTACTATATTACCCTCTCTACCTATATTGAGTGATTCATTAACTGCTGTATCTAAATCAAAATTTGCATCCAATTGGTTTGCATTCAAACTGGTTTCATAATCGTCTTTTTTAAGAATTATTTCTTCTGTAAGTTTATTTTCTATTAACTGGCTTAATGTTTCTTTTGCTTCTTCTCTTGTCATATTGCTAACATCTATTCCCATTATTGATACTTTACCAAGTATTTTTTCATTTCCTATATTTATAATTGCAAAAATAACAGAAAAGATTAACAAAATTGCTATTAATATAGGTATTAATAAAAATTTAATTTTATTTTTTTCTTTGTTCCCAGCTTTTTTGCTATTTTTTAGTGTTTTATTATTACTTGTTTCTCCACTTTCAGCTTGTTTTTCAGTTTCTCTTTCAACTATTTCTACTTTTCTGTCTCCAATTTTTTCTTTAATTGTGTTGCCTCTCTCTTCCCCAGATTTTTCTGCTATCATTTCTTTTTTTTCATCTTTATTATTAACTATTTCTTTTTTTAATTCTTTATTCTCTTTTGAGTCTGTATGTTTAGTTACTTTTTCTTTTTGTTTAACTTCCTTTTGAGTAGATTTTGTTATTTTTTTATCTTTTATGTTCTTCTTTCTTGCTGGTTCTTTCCTTTTAACTCTTTTTCCTTCTTCTTTCATATTTTATCTTCAACCTTTCCCCTTAAACCAAGTGGTTTTCGCCATGATACTTTATACTTATTTTATACATTTTTCTATGATAATATTACCATAACAAATTATTTTTTACAACAGATTTTTCGCTATATTTTTACAAAAAATTTCTTTTACACTGGACATTTTTTCTTTTTTTATATATAATATGAAAAGCATTAAATACACTACTTTTTTATTATATGATTAAGAAAGTAAATTTTAAAAAAAGAGGTTGATATAAATGGTAGGAGATATGATTTCAAGAATTCGTGAGGAAAAAAACATTAAAAAGTCAGACCTTGCTAGAAGTACAAATATCAATGTTGGTCATATTTCACACATAGAAAATGAAGAAAGAAATCCCAGCCATAGAGCACTAAAGGCAATTTGCAGAGCTTTAGAAATACCTTACCAGCCTTTAATGTACACTTATGATAAAGTTTTTACTGATGAGCAAATGGAAAATAAGATGTATGAACACATTTCGTATAATCAAGTGTTGGCTGTAGATTCAATTAACTCTTTTATGGAAATTCCAGTAGATTTTCCTTCAGCTGCTTTAGCTGTAAAAGTTAATGACAATTCAATGGAACCAAAAATTGAAAAAGACTCTTATGTTTTTATTGAATTTAATACTCCATTGGAAAATAAGGATATTGCATTAGTAGATTACAATGGCAAAATTATGATACGAAGATATGTTATAAAAAAAGATTGCTTTGTATTAAGAGCAGATAACAAAGGTTTTGATGATATTATTTTATCTAAAAATGATAAATATAGTTTCATAGGGAAAGTTCTTGGAACTAACACAGGTGTTATTTTTTAAAAAATTTTTAACTTTTTTTAAAAAAACTATTGAATATTTTGTATTTTAATAATATAATTTGTTATATTATGATAGATTTTTACAAGAGATAAAAAGGAGATTAAAATGGAACTAGTAAAAAACATATTTTTTAATACAGATAAATTAATTGAAAATAGTAAAATTAAAATTTCTTATACAGGCAAACTATTTCAAAATAATTCTGAAGAAGTTTTTATTCATTATGGTTTTGGCAATAATTGGGATAACTTAAATGAATTTAAAATGGAGAAATCTGAGTTAGGATTTCAAGCTGAAATAGAACTTTTATCTAATGATACTCTAAATTTATGTTTTAGAAATTCTAATGGAGAATGGGATAATAATGAAGGACAAAATTATATTTTCCCAATCGAAAAAAATGAATTGGCTTTAGTTGTACAAGATGAAAATTTAGCAGTTGCGCCACATAAACTTAGAAAAACATATTTGTGGAGTAAGAAAATACGTCTTGCAATATATAAGATAATTACATATTTGCCTAAAATTATCTCAGGTAATTATAAAAGAAAAGTAAATAATAATGATGAACAATAGATTTATTTTATTAAGAATCTCATAAAAATGTTGTTTTTATAATAAATTTATTTTACATATAAAATGGCTTATATTAAATATAAGCCATTTTGTTTTAGTGTTTTACATATACCAACCACCATTTATTGAAATAACTTCTCCTGTTACATAATCATCTTCTATAAG
>CALXWQ010000004.1 GCA_944392435.1 uncultured Clostridia bacterium | reverse complement strand
TAGAAGTAAACACATCTGAGATGTTGTTGACAGGCTTCCTTCGATACTCTGAGCTTTGCAAGTCTCATCTTCATCTCGATCCAGGTATTCATTTTTCATTACCTGATAAAAAAGTATTTATCTATCAAGAATACTTAAGTGATTATTTAAAAGCTTATAAAAGCTCTTGTGATATACTTTCAAATATAGCCAAAAGATATAATGCTATTATTTTATTTGAAAACGTAAAAATTGAAACTTATACATTAAAAGCCATTGAAATAATTTCAAGTTATGATAATTTATTCTTTACATTAGATTTAGGACATAATATTAGATATAGAAACATAGCAAAAGAAAAGTTCTTAAAATATGATAATAAAATTAAACATATTCATTTACATGATTTTAATGGTTTAAAAGACCATCAGGAATTATTTATAGGGATATTAAATATTAAAGAAGAATTAGATTTTTGTAAAAGTAAGAATTTAGATGTACTTATTGAGGTAAAACGTAAAGAAGAACTAGTTAACTCTGTTAATAAACTTAAAACACATGGATATTTATTCTAAACTAAATTGCAGGATCAGGGAGTCTACTTAGGCTCCCGATAACTGCTAAAAGCGTGGCTTTTAGCGGTGGACTCTTTTGTTTTAGAGTAGATTATCAGACGACTCCTTTTTAACTAAAAAACAAACATAAAATGTCTAACTTTTTAATTTTAGTTCATTCTATACTTGCTTTTCATTCTTATTTAATTTCTTCTTTTAAATTGATTTCATCATTTAGTCCTGCCAGATAATATTTTTTGCATATAAGCTAGTCCAATTTTTTTCTAACCAATTGCTCCACAATCGGTTCTGTGCCCTTTAAATATAAAATTAGATTAACTTATCAATTTTTATTTATTTTAGAATTTGATTTTAAAAAAGTTACTAATTGCTTATTACAAAAAATATTCTTGCATAATTATTTTTGAAAATCAAATAAGTATTTTTTATTAAAATAAAAAGAATAAATTACACTTAAATTAGACATAATATATATTGAAATAAATTTAACGGTGGTCAAATTTTAAAAAAATAAATGCCACCTTAAGAAAGGAAGGTTTTTAATAGTGGAAAAAAATCAAAAAATTAATTGTACAGTAACAAGCTGTAAATATAATAATGAGGGTACTCAAGAATGCAAATTAGAGCAGATAATTGTTACACCAATCGTAGGTTGCAATACAAAGCAATCTGATGAATCAATGTGCAGTAGTTATAGAAATAAATAATTTTTTAAGCATTTTAATAGATATTAAGAGACAAGTTACTAGATAATGGTTACAATAACTTTAAAGTTCGTACATGGAGTTTTTATTAAAATTACTGAACAAGGCATAGAAGTTCTATTTGGAATTTACTAGAGTCTGTTTTAATTTGAACTACTGTTGCACCACATGAGTAATTGAAAGCTATTGTCTAGTAACATATAATCATTTACTTACACTAATCTAAATTTTAAAAATCAAAAATTTAATAATTATTTATTCTAAAAACCAATTTCATCAATCAAATTTCCATTAACGTTTTTCAATGAAATTTTTGTTTCATCAATAATTAGATAACTATTTTCTGTACCATTTTTAGGTAGTGATATTGATCCAGCATTTACAAAAAGCTTGCCTTCAAATTCTTTGATAAATCCTGTATGGAAATGACCGTAAACTAAAACATCAAAATCTTCATTTGGCCAAAAATCAATATTGAATTTATGACCATGCGTGAATAAAAACTTCTTTTCGCCAATTTTTAGTCTTAAATTTTCTTCTAATTTAAACTCAGATATCATTTGGTCTACTTCTGCATCGCAGTTTCCTCTAACTGCTAATATTTTATCCTTGTAAGAATTTAAAATATCAGCTACTTCTTTAGGTGCATATTCTTCAGTTAATGGATTTCGTGGTCCATGATAATATAAATCACCTAGTAAAACAATTTTCTCAGGACTCTCCTTATTAATTATCTCCTCTATTTTCTTTGCATAATGTAAAGAACCATGTATATCTGATAATACTAAATATTTCATTTTAACCTCCATTCTAGTAAATTTACGATCTAATAAAAATTTTATTTAATAACCTCTATAAATTCATGAGAACTTTAGAGGTTAAGTTCCCGCTATCTCAAAATCCGTTAGAATTTTGAGGGCTATAGCAATTGTGGCTTTAAGTAATGAAAACTTGTTTTTTCACACTAACAGCTTCCTTTTAATGATAAAATGGCAAAGTATACAATTAAATATACTTTACCATACAAATTTCTGCAAAAATTAATATTTTATCCTATTTTGTTCCAAAACCAATCTAAGCTATTGTCAATACTTTTCTTTTTCTTTTCCTTTGCTTCAATATCATCAACCCACAAATATGCGATAAAAGAAATGAAAACGAAAATTAAATCAAATACAATAGTGAATATCAATCCAGAAGTAACATCTTCAGAACGATTTGGTACTGTAATAAAGTATATTGTATGGAATACTAACAAACCAACAAATACAAACAACATAACTGCTGTTATAGCACTTTTTTTAGTTTCTTTTGCAAGAATAAGTACTAAAACGAAAAGTAATGTAGCTATTAACAATACTAATGGATTTGAAAAACTTATCATTGGCATTTTAATTCCCCCCTATATATTAATTTAATTTTTTTTCAATTAATTTTGCAAGGTCTTCTGCTTTAGTTTTAATATATTCTTTGTCTGTACCTTCTATCATAACTCTAACTAATGGTTCTGTTCCAGATGGTCTAATTAGAACTCTGCCATTACCTGAAAATTCTTTTTCAAGTTTTTCTATTTCGGCTTTTATTTCTTCATCATTTTTATAATCATCTTTTTTATTACTATCTACTTTAGCATTTACCAAAACTTGTGGATATATTTTTATTATATCACAACTTTTTGAAGCTGATACATTTTTTTCTAAAAGAATTTTTATAAACATTAAAGATGTTAGAATTCCATCTCCTGTAGGATTGTAGTCAAGCATTATAATATGACCTGACTGTTCTCCTCCAAGATTATACCCTTCTTTTAACATTTTTTCAAGTACATACCTATCTCCGACTTTTGTTTGCTCAAAATTTATATTATTTCCTTCAGCATATTTTTTTAATCCTAAATTGCTCATTACAGTAGCAACTAAAGTATCCTTTTTTAGCTTTCCTTTTTCTTTCATATAGTTTGAAATAACGGCTAAAAGTTTGTCCCCATCTATTTCGTTTCCATTTTCGTCTACTGCTAAACATCTATCTCCGTCTCCATCATATGCTATACCTAAGTTGCAATTATTCTCAACAACATACTTTTTTAACACATCCAAATGTGTAGAGCCACAATTATCATTTATATTTGTTCCAGTAGGTGTATTATTCATAATGTAATGTTTTATTCCTAATGCTGTAAATACCTTCTCAGCAACTACCGATGTAGCACCATTTGCAGTGTCTATTGCTACCACAAAATCTGACATATCTAATTTTTCAAAATCTTCTTCAAAATTTTTTCTAAAGAAATATACATACTCATCTAATAAATCTTCTCTATTTTCAGAAACTCCAATATGGTCGTTTACTGCAGAAAAATCATTTAGCATATCAGAATCCATAATTTCTTCAATTTCTTCTTCTAATTCATCAGGAATTTTCATTCCTTTATTACTAAAATATTTAACTCCGTTAAACTCATATGTATTGTGTGATGCAGAAATAACAACACTAGCATCAGCTTTTAACTTTTTTGTTAAATATGCAACGCCTGGAGTTGGAAGTACACCTAGTACTTTTACATTCGCTCCATAGCTTAAAAATCCAGCTATCATTGCACTTTCAATTAAAGTTCCTGATATACGTGTATCTCTTCCTATCAAAATTGTTGGTCTAGGATTTTTCGAGTGTTTCGATAATACGTATGCTCCAGCTTTAGCAACTCTATATACTAATTCAGGTGAAAGCTCTGTATTAGCAATTCTTCTAATTCCGTCTGTACCAAAATACTTTCTCATGACTAACCTCCATTTAATGTTATTTTTTAATAAATAAATCTAGTAAATATGTTCTCTATTAAATTACTTATAGAAAATATATTTGCCTCATATAGAACTGAAAATATACTCTTATATTATACTACATTTTCTAAAATATGCAAGTAGTTTTGTGATTGTAAAATCCAAACATTTAATTTTTTAGAAAAATAATATATATTTTTTCTTTTTTCTATATCAATATTGCTGTGAATTGTAATAATTTTTCTCTTTAATATGCGCAAAAATATAATATGTCATCCTTTATTACTACTTGTTCTTCTGAGAATTGATTCCAACTCTTTCCTCCCCAAAAACTTATATACTGTTCTAGTGTAATAGGAACAAATTCATATTTCTTTTGCAAATAAAAACAAATTGCCTGTTTATTTGCCCAAGAATTTAAAGCCTTCTGGGTTATTGCTCCCGCATGAATAATATTAGGATAATACAAATTTTTATCTGGTCTGCACACTGCCACCATTTTTGTAATTTCTTTATTTGTTTTAGCTTCATATTCTTCTATTATTTTTTGGATGTTTTTGCAGTCTTTCTCATCCAATTTATTAGTTAATATATGTTGGTTTGTTAGTACAATATAAAGCGTAACATTCAATATAAAAAAAATTATTGTTATACTAGACACTAATATTACTTGATACTTTTTGTTGTTTCTATCAGCTATATACATCATTATAAATAATGAAATACCTATTGTTGTTCCATATGCAATGCACATTCTTGGTGTTAGACTCAACCCTGAACCCACTACTATTGGAGCCATGCAAATTACTATTGAAGCTAAAATTACAAATAAGTATTTTAACACATATATATTTTTCCCTTTTATATCGGATTTGTCAAAAATTTCAATAAATATTATTGTTAAACTAATTAGCAATATATGTATATAAGGCAAAATAACTCCCAATGAATTTATTGCTAACTCTTTCACCCATGTAATTATATTTGATATATCTATTGAAGATGGATTCATTGTTATTCTAGAGCCCCCCATTACAAACTCTGCAAATAAAATAGTTAAAAGCATTGCTATACCATAGATTAAAATAATTTTAATTACTTCTATAAAATCATTTTTAACTTTATTTGTCTTAAACAACAACTTGTCCATAAGTACCAACATAGGGAAAATAGCTATAGAGCCTTGATAGCAAAATACAGCAATTATAATTATAATTAATGCCTTTACATGAGCATATTTTTCATTGCTAATTATAACCTTTGCTGCAATCACACTCAATAGAATACCTAATGCTAATATAGAACATTCTAAGTATAATATATGCTCAATTGCTAAATAATTAAATATTGTTATAAAAGATATTATCAATACTACAATATCTTTTAATTTAGAATTATTTATAAATTGTTTTATAAATAATTTATAAACCATTAACACAGAAATTGATAAAAATATAAGAGCTAGTACAAACGATATTATCATATATATTTCAATTGGTAAGTTTATTTTATTGGCTATTAACGTTATTATAGCAGTAAATGGACGAGCCTCTTTTAGAAATTTATCATATGAATAAAATTCATAGCCATCATATATTATTTTGTATGTATCATGAGTATAGTGTGGCTGCAAAAATGCGCCACACATTACAATAGATATTAAAAATACTATAAAAAATAATATTAAATCCTTCTTATGTTCCTTTATTTTTTTCATTATTTATTATAACTCCCTTGTTATTTGAAGAATTATTATTGTAAAGTTTTAGCCTCCATTAAAGTATATCACATCTCCTTCTATCGCAATTGGCTCTGTAGTATATTTCTCACTTTTTTCATTAACAAAAAAGTTTAGATATTGTTCTTTTGTAATACTTTTATATTCTAAATCTCTTTTTAGGTAAAAGCAAATTGCTTCCCTAACTGCCCAAGAATTTAAGGCTTTCTGAGTTATTGCTTTTGCATGAATAATATTAGGATAATATAAATCTTTATCAGGCCTATACATTGCCGCTATTTTTGTTACTTTTATCCCTGTAGTAGTCTCATATTCTAAAATAGTTTCTTCAATTTTTTTACAATTTTCTCTATCTGCTTTATTAGTTAATATATGTTGATTTGTTATTATGATAAATAATACAATATTTAATATAAAGATTACTGAAATAAATGTATAGATTAATATTTTTATGAATTTATTTGCGTTTTGTATTGAATACAACATAAAAATTAAAGATATTCCAATTGTTGCACCAAATGCAATACATGTACGTGGTTCTATGCCTAATCCAGAACCTGCAATAGTAGGCATTAAACAAATCGCTATTGAAGCAATAGTAATAACAATATATCCTATTAAAATTTTCATTCTATCAACTTTGTTGAAAAATATAGTGATAGAAACTATTGCAAGTATTAGCAAATGTACATATGGTGGAATAATATTAAGCGATTTGATTATTAATGCATTTATTGTTTCTAATATAATTTTTAAATCCAGTCCTTGACTAGACATTAGAATTCTCGTATTATGAAATAATACATTGGAATATAATATAGTGAGTAACATTGATAACCCATATATTAAAGCTGCCTTTGCAATTATAATTATATTACCCTTTATATTCTTTTTATCAAATAGCAAATAGTATGTCATCAAAAGTATTGGAAATACTGCTATTGAGCCTTGATAGCAAAATGCTGCTATCACTAATAGCAAAAAAGATTTGACATAGTAATGAGGTTGCTTTTTTATTATAATATTGCATGCAATTATACTTAATAATACTCCTAATGCTAACATACCGCTTTCTAAATACATCATTAGTTCGATTGAACAATAATTAAATATAAAGATGACAGAAGCGAAAAGAATCATTACTTTATAAGACTTTTCGTCGTTTTGTTCAAATCTATTTATACATATTTTATAAATCAATACTACTGAACATGACATAAAAATTAATGCAAATATAAGTGAAATAGCTGAATAAACTTCTATTGGCATATGTACCATATCCGCAAATATTGATAATATTGCTGTAAAAGGTCTACCATCTTGCAAAAATCTTTCACAAGCATATTGGGTAAGTCCTTCTTTAGCTATCATATAACTATCTAATGCATAGTGTGGTTGCAAAAATGCGCCACACATTACAATAGATACTAAAAATACTATAAAAAATAATATTAAATCCTTCTTATGTTCCTTTATTTTCTCCATTTTAATTACATCCCTTTTGTATGAATTAGCTGTTGGAAAAGAATTAAATTTTGGCTAGGAAAACAAGTTTAAAATTTTATGAGGCGTACTTGTTGTACGTTGATTAAATTTTAAACGAAGTTTGACAACGCCAAAATTGTAATTCTTTTTCAATTCAAAGTCTTACATTTTTTCTGGCATACTAATTCCCAACAAACTTGCTCCAGTCTTTAAAACTATATTAGTACAGTATGTTAAATACACTCTTGCATCTTGAAGTTTTTTATCGTCATTTATAATTTTGTTCTCTGTATAGAATGTACTAAATAAATGTGCGATATCTATCAAATACCTTGAAATTATATATGGTTCATTTTTATCTGCTGCTTGTTTTATAATCTCACCAAAATTATATAATTCTTTTATTAAATTGATTGATGCATTATCATTTAAAAGTGTGGCATCAACAGTTGATAATTCTGGTGTATTGCCTACTTTTTCTAGTACACTGTTTGTACGTACATATGTATACTGTAAATAAGGTCCTGTTTCTCCATTAAAATTAAGCATTGTATCCCAATCGAAGATTTCATCTTTTATTCTGCTATTATATAAATCATTAAATATAACAGCTCCTAGTCCAACTTTTTTTGCAACCTCTTCCTTATTGTCTAAATCAGGATTCTTATTCTCGATGATTTCAGAAGCTCTTGTAATGGCTTCATTTAATAAATCTTCAAGCTTGATTATATTTCCCTCTCTTGTAGACATTTTGCCTGTTTTTAGTTGTACCATTCCGAAAGATACATGAATTAGATTGTCCGTATATTTTTTATCCAATCCTAATAATTTTGCCACTTCAAAAATTTGCTTAAAATGCAATATTTGCTCATATGAAGTAACATAAATCGCCTTATCAAAATCATATGTTCTAGCTCTGTATAAAATTGCAGCCAAATCACGTGTAGCATATGTAGTAGATCCATTTGATTTAATAATCAAACATGGTGGCATGTCCTTATCTGACAAATCTACAACTTCTGCCCCCTCTGACTCTACTAACTTTCCACTCTTTTTTAATAATTCTATTACCTCTCCCATTTTATCAGAATAAAAAGCTTCTCCGTTCCATGAGTCAAAGTCTACATCAAGCAAGTCATATACTTTTTGAAACTCCTTCAAACTTACATCTCTAAATTTTTGCCATAAATTTGTACAATACTCATCTCCATCTTCCAACTTTTTAAAATTATTTCTACACTCCTCTAATACAGCTTCATCCTCCTTGCACAAATTATTAATACGCACATATATTTTTGTAAGCTCATCAATTGGATTCTCATCAATATTGTACTCTTTACCCCATCTTTTATAGCCTTCAATAAGCTTTCCAAATTGTGTACCATAATCTCCTAGATGGTTAATACCAACAACATTATATCCCAAAAACTTATATATTTTGTATAATGCACCACCAATAACTGTAGAACGTAAATGTCCAATATGAAATGGTTTTGCAATATTTGGAGCAGAATAGTCTATAACAATGTTTTTTCCATTTCCAATACTACTGCCTCCATATTGTTCTTTTTCGTTTCCTATGTTTTCTAACACTGTTTTGGTTATAGCTAATGGATTAATGTAAAAATTTAGATATCCATTAACCACATCTACTTTTGAAATTATCTCTTCATCTATTTTTATTTTCTCTTTTATATCATTTGCTATCATTTGTGGAGCTTTTTTCATTTCTTTAGCAAGTTTAAAGCAAGGAAGAGAATAATCACCCATTTCCTTATTTGTAGGGACTTCAATATATTCTCGAATGTTTTCAATGTTTATTGCTTCCTTAATTTTATCTGCTATTATTTTTTTGAAATCTAACATCATTTTCTCCTTTCTTTTTTTCGTTTTTTTGGCAGTTCTCATGATGAACTTTTCTTTGTTTTGGAAACACATCTAAAACAACATCTTTTTATTCAGCATAGTCTAAATAATTTAAAAATAATTGTGATTTTGGCTAGGCAAACAAGCAAGAAAACCGTAGGCGTACTTGATGTATGTCTAGGATTTTAGCATGCGAATTTTAACAACGTCAAAACGCAATTATTTATTAATTTTAATCTCCTAAATTTATACCAATATATCTAGCAGTCTTCACAAGTTCATCATCCATAGTTACTTTTCTTAAATTGCTCTCAGGAGTATTTCCTGACACTGCTCCTATCTTTGTATTATTTCCAACAACATCTTCTAGTGGAACACTATTTAACTTTCCATCTTTTATAACAGTAAGCACATTGAATTTTCCTTCAAGTGCAAGTTCCATAGCCTTTGAACCATACTTAGTTGATAATACTCTATCAAAAGCTGTTGGTGTACCGCCTCTTTGCATATATCCAAGTACAGTACATCTTGCTTCTAATCCAGTTAACTCTTCGAGTTGTTTTGCAACTTTTTCTCCAATTCCACCAAGTTTTGTGTTATCAACACCATTTCCATTATGTCTTACATTTTTTATTTCCATTTCTCCGTCCTTTGGTCTTGCTCCTTCAGCTACTACTACAATACTAAATTCTTTACCTCTATTTTTTCTATTTATAATTTTTCTTGCAGCACTATTAATATCAAATGGTATCTCTGGAATTAAAGCCACATCGGCTCCTCCTGCTATAGCTGATTCTAAAGCTATCCAACCAGCATATCTTCCCATAACTTCAAGTACCATTATTCTATGATGTGTCTCACCTGTAGAATGAAGTCTGTCTATAGCTTCTGTTGCAACAGATACAGCTGTATTATAACCAAATGTGATTTCTGTACATGCTACGTCGTTATCAATAGTTTTTGGAACACCAATTACATTAATACCTTTTAAAGATAAATCTCTTGCTGATTTTTGAGTTCCATCTCCTCCTAGTGTAAATAAGCAATCAATTTGATCTTTTTTTATGTTTTCAACACAATTGTCAGACAAATCTTTATATACAGTCTCACCATTCTCTTTTACTGGATAATTAAAAACATTTGCATTTGTTGATGAACCTATAATTGATCCACCCTTTGGTAATATACCAATTGCATTTCCTGTTGAACTCGTACCTAATCTAATAATATTATTTTTTAATAAACCTCTAAATCCATCTATAAATCCATAACATTCTATATTCTTATTTTCTGCAGTTTTTATAATAGCTCTAATAACTGCATTAAATCCAGAAACATCTCCACCATTAGCTAAAATAGCAACTTTTTTTAACATAACGCATCTTTCCTTTCGTTCATCAAAATTTCTACTTATACTATTATACCAATAAATTGAAAAATTACAACTTTTTTTGAAAACTTTTTTAGAATTTAGGGATTTACTTGTTACTATTCAGTATGATATGTTTTAAAGAATTACTTTACCTAATTTCTATGCTTTGTAGTTCCACGTGGTAGATATATATTTTGTTCGAATACATGGAGAACACAATATATATCTACCAGCAAGATGGAACGGACTTTACATATCTATTTACATGCTGAACAGTAACATTTACTTATTCATTATATGTATATTTCCTATATCCGCTTCTAGCTCTCTAGTAACAATGTTTTGTATCTGTGCAATTTCTTCTTTATCTAACTCTTTTCCTTTAACAATAACATTTATACTATCCCCATTAACAAAAATAACCAAATCTTCTACTCCTTTTGTTTTTATTAAATTTTCTGCAATCATTATTGCATTTTGTTCATTATTTATTCTTGTTATCTCCTCTTGTGCAGATTTCTTCTGTGTTTCACTAACATTTGTATTATTTAATATATTTTGATAATTCTCAATTTGCTGTGAATACATTGTATTTCTTTCTAATTTTGAATTGGTAAAATATTCATTATCACTAGCTACTTGACTATTAGTTTGTATATTCCCTTCTGCCATTTCTTCTGAATCTAGCATATTTTGGTTCTCATCATTAACTGTGTTTGTATTTGTATTATTCAAATCTCCAACATTATCTATAACGTTTTGAATTACTGAATTTGTAGCAATATTATTTACATTGCTATTACTTTCTATTAAACTATTTACGCCAATATCATTCGCATCTACTACTTCACCACTAACTAATTTAGCATCACCAATACTAGCCATTTCCTCAGAATCAGTCAAAGCTCCTGTCTCAATGCTGCTATTATTATTTGTAAAATTCAAATATCCTGCCGCAATAACCATTAACCCTATAACAAACAATATAATTTGATTTTTCTTAAATAAATTTTTCATCTAATCACTTACCTTTCCTATTTTTTACATAATACTTACCTCTTATTGCAATAAAAGGATTTCTAAGTATAAAATTTAAGCTTCCTTATTAATATATCTTGCCAGATTCAATTCAAAAGCAAGCCCTAAAGCGACATTTCAAATACCTGTATTTTGTGCGTAGCTAGTCCAGTTACAGCTCCAACTGCTTGAATAATATTTGTTTTTACAGTAGCATCATTTGCTCCTTCTGCAGTTATTATTGCCCCTTCGATTGTAGGACTTATGATACTTTGAGTAATAATAGTACTCCCACTATCATTTTCCTCATAAATCACTTCTCTTTTTGTATCTGTCTGTGTTACTTTTCTTGTTCCCCCTTCACTATCTGTTTCTTCTGTATTTTCTTCTGAGCTTTCTTCATTATATACAGGAATTGTCTTACTTGTTTCTGCATATGTTATCATAACTTTTACCTTTCCAACACCATTTATATTAGATAAAATATCCTCCAAATCTGATACAAGTTCATTCTCTGTACTTGTATTGCTAGTTTCATTTTTTTCAATATACCCTTGTGTAGTTTCTGCTAATTTCTTATTTGAATCTACTTTGTTTTCACTACTATCCCTCTCATTATCATCATTCCATATAACATTTATCACTATTAAAGTTACTATTAGGATAATTAAAAATACTACTATATTCTCCATTTTCTTCTTATTGCTTGTCTGTACTTCTTCTTCCCCTTCTTTATCCTTCTTGCTAAAAAGATTTTTAAATTTATCTTTAAACATATGCCTCCTCCTTTTTTTAATTAATAGTTATCTTATCCTCATCTACTTCATAAACACCACTTAGATATTCTTTTAATTCATTCTTCTCACTATTAGATAATTCATTTTTCTTATTATTTTCATTTTCTACTTTATCCTCTTCAGCATTACTCACTAAACTAATCTCAACTTTATTTACAATTTCCACTTCTTCAACTTTATTTTCTTCATTTCCACTGTTTTTTGCATCAATATTGTTATCCGCTTCTTCCTTTTTTCCCTCTTTTTCTAAATCCAATACTATTCTCTCAATTATATAACTTTCATCATCTGCTATATCTATATCCACATCATTTACTATATAACCTTTTGCCTCAATCTTTGCTTTAATATCATCTTTAATTCCAGAAGAATACATTCCCATTATGCTACTTTGATTATTATCTTGAATAGTATTTTGCATTTTAACACTTGCATTTACTTCTGCAATATATGTATCTAAATCTAAAATATCCGAAATATCTACTTTTTCACCTGTAAATTTATTTATTATAGGTGTGATTATTGTAAATAGCACATATACTCCAATAACAACTTTTATGTATTTTTTACTATTACCTTCTGGAAGTAACATTTCAATAATTGTAGCAATAATTACAGCAACTATTATACTTTCTGCCCAATCACTTATCCACTCAACCATTACCTCCCCTCCTTTTATAATTCATGTCATTATTAATTATTATGCTTAGTAGTTCCACTTGGTAAACATATTTTTTATTTGAATACTTGGAAAATAAAAATATATTTACCAACAAGATAAAACGAACTTTATGCATAAGTATTTCTACCTATACATCATTCCACTGTTAGAAATATTTATTACAAGTGTTGTCCCTATAATAAACATTACCGAAATACTACACATAATAGCTAAAAGTACTTTAAATGTATCGCCCATTTGTTCTAGTAGTTGAATTATTTTTTCATCAGCAATCGGCTGGCATAAAGCCGCACCCAAATAATATATTGCCATCAGTGCCACTAGTTTTATTATTGGTACTATTGCAATTCCAATTAAGATAATTACTCCCACTATTCCAGTTGCATTTTTAAGTATTGAACTACATCCTATAACTGTGTCTACTGCATCCCCCAATATTTTTCCCACTACTGGAATAAAGCTCGACACTGCAGCCTTTGCTGTCTTTGCTGTTATTCCATCCACACTACTACTTAATGTTCCTTCAATTGATACAACTCCCACAAATATTGTAAGAATAACTCCTAATATCCAAACAACACTAGATTTAAAAAATTTAGATAGTTTATCAACTTGCACTCTGTCTGAAATTTTTGAAACTATTCCTAAGGCAGTTGATACAAGTATAAGTGGAATTATAATTCCTGTTAAGAAATTACCTATAAATGTAATTAAAAATAGGATTATAGGTTGTATTAGATTTGCGGATACAATGCTACCAGTTGTAATCATAAGCGTAATCATAATAGGTATCAAAGAATTCATAAATCCAACAAGACTTTGTATGGATTCTCGAACAATATCTAATATTTGTACAAAATTTGTCATTATTAAAGTTACTATTAAAATATATTGTACATAATAAGTAATTTGAGCTATTCCTTTATTTTCTAAGCCATCACTCAAACTTTTTAAAATGCTATGTATAACTATTATTACCAAAATACTTCCAAGAACTGTAATACTATCTAAAACTTCTCCTCCTATAGCCTTTATAATGCTCTTTAGTATAGATTCATTATCTATACTTCCTGTTATAGCCGAAGAAAAAAGTTCACCCATATCTATATCTTCATAAATATCATCTGTATATTTATCAGCTTCATCTATAAATGAATTTATATCTAAATCTTCTTGTTGTGACTGCATTATATCTTCCTGGCTAAGGCTTTCTTCTGTAGCATATGTATTATGTGTTAAAAATATTAAAATTAGAAGTACAGTTATGACAATCTTTTTCATCTGATTACCTTTCTTTATTTTTATATTACAATTCATATTTTACTTAAAAGAATACTTCATCAAATCAGTTAACTATATCAATTTCACTTATTACACAGATTTTTTATTCAAAATATTCTTATGGTAAAATTTCTACAACAGTTTCAAGTAAACTAGATATGATAGGTATAGACATAGAAACAATAATCACCTTACCACCCATATCCACTTTATTTGCAATAGCTGTCTCTCCTGTATCTTTGCAAATGCTAACCGCAAACTCTGTTAAAAATGCAATTCCCGTGATTTTTATTAGTAAAGTTAAAAACTCATTGTTTATTGCAGTTTTATTTGAAAGTGTAGTTAAAAGACTTATAATACCATCTAACTTGTCCATAATAAATACTAAGATTATAGCGCCTGCAAGAAGTGACACATATAAAGTAAATTCTGGTTTATATTGACGCACTATAATAATTATTATTAATGATATTAACCCCACACCAATTATTTTTACAATATCCATTTTATGTTCCCTTCTTAATTAGGGGCTGCCCCTAATTATTTGTCATAATCCAAACATTGTCCTTACAGAGTCAAATAAAGTACTAATCTCTTTAATCACTAGAGTAAGAACTATAACTAATCCTGCAAGTGTAGTCATCATTGCTTGATCTTCTCTTCCTGCTCTTACTAGTACCTGATGAAGTACTGCTACTAAAATTCCAATTGCCGCAATTTTAAATAATAAATCTATATTCATAGTCTTGCTTCCTCCCATTACAAATATTTCGATTATTTAACCTCAAAAATCCAATTCCTGCTTTAATCTAATGTAATATTTTATAATTTTATTTTTTTATAAATATTATGGCTAGACTAAAATTATAATCACTGCTAATCCTACAACTCCACCTAATGTTTTATATAGTTTTTCATTTTTTTGTTTTTCTTTTTCTGCAATTTCTATTTGTGTGTTTAGAAAATCCTGCACTAATTTTATTTCGCTTACTTGTCCTTCTAAATCAGTTTTTCCTAACATTCGTCCAAGATTTTTTATAATTCCCTTATCTTCTTCTGTTAAACTAGTCTCGATTTTATCGACTGTTTCCTCCCAAGCCTCTCCTGCTGATTTTTCTTTCATATTCTCAGAAGCGGTCCTAAATATTTTTCCAATACTTCCATTTATATTATTACCTATTTCGCTAAAACTCTCTGGAACAGATTCATATGTAAATTTAATTTTAGTAAGAAACATGTTTAGCGCATTTTTCATTTCTTTTAATTCTGTTACTCTATTTGAATATTTTTTAGCAATAATTTTTCCAGCTTGTAGGCTTCCTAAAAATATCATTAGTAAAATAAAAACTTTAATAAAAAACATTTTCAAACATCTCCTTTTAATTTTTTTCATATTATTAACACAATATAATACCTTAATATTTTGTATAAGTAGTTCAACGTATTAGACCTATTTTTGTTAGAATGCTTAGAGAATGCAAAATAGGTCTATCAGTAATGTAGAACGAACTTACCATACTTTATTTCTTATAAATTAATTTTGTATTCCTATTTTCTTCAATTAAAATTATTCTTTCTATAATATCTAGTTTGTACAATTGACTTAGAATAGGATTTAAAGTAATATTTTCTAAACTATCTCCATGAGCTGTAAATAGGCCTTTCACTCCTGAGGTAATTGCATAATTTATTGCCTCAATATCTTGCTCTGTACCAATCTCGTCAGCCACAATCACACTCGGATTCATTGAGCGTATTAACATTTTCATTCCAATATTCTTTGAAACATTATCCAAAATATCTGTTCGTTCTCCTAAATCATTTTGTGGAATTCCCTTATACATTGCCGCTATTTCTCCTCTTTCATCAACAACTCCTACAGTAATTCCTTTAAAATTATATTCCTCAATTCCCTCGCTTATTTTCCTTACACTATCTCGTAAAAGTGTAGTTTTGCCTCTACCAGGTGGAGATAATATAATGGTGTTGTATATTGTGTTTTCTTTTGTATTTAATATGTATGGCAATATAGAATAACTGCAATCTATAACTTGCCTTGCTATTCTAAAATTTAAGCTATATATATGTGATATATTTATAACCTGTCCACCTTTTACAACTACATTGCCAGAAATTCCTACTCGATGTCCGCCTTTGATTGTTATGTATCCATTACAAATTTGACTTTGATATGTATAAATTGAGTTGTCACATATACGCTGAAGTATTTCTAAAATTTCTTGTGTGTTTATAACATAATCTATTTTAATCTCCTCTTGTCCTATTTTTAGCAAAATATTTCTATTTGTACGCAAACGTATTTCCTCTAACTGTTCTAAATTATTCTCTAGTATTTTGTTTTTTAGCTTATGAGGAAAATACTCCAGGACTTCATTTATGCTACTCATCTCTCATTTTCTCCTTTGCTTAGTTTATTTTTCACCAACTAAAAAATACAACATATATATATTATTATATATATGCTGTATTTTTATTTTTAGAACTATTATTTTTATATTTTAGTTAAAGCAATTGTTTTAAATAAAATCAATTCCTAAAAATATATATGCAAAAGCTCCTCCTGCTAAAATTAATAAAATAATTAATACAATAATCGTAATTTATAAACCTCTTTTCTTTATACGTTTTCCCTCTATATAAAATAATATTTATTGTTTGAAAAAGAATTAAATTTTGGCTGTGTCAAATTTCATTTAAAACGCGGTTACATACGTATTATGTGCCATTGCCTTTTAAATAAAATTTTTCTTGCCAAAATTTAATTCTTTTTCAACTCTCTACTCTTCCCAGTTGTGATACACATTCATAACATCATCTAAATCTTCCAAATTGTCTATTAATCTTTGCATTTTTTCTCCATCTTTTTCATCAAGCTTAATATATGTTGATGGAACCATTTGAACTTCTGCTTGTAAAAATTCTAAACCTTGACCTTCTAATGCTTCTCTTACATTTGCAAAATCTTCTGGTGCTGTAGTTATCTCATAGCATTCATCAGTTGCTTCAAAATCTTCTGCTCCATTATCTAGTGCAAGCATCATCATATCATCTTCTGATATATCTGTAGTAGTTCTATCAATAACAATTACTCCCTTTTTAGAAAATAGGTATGATACACATCCCGATGTTCCAAGATTTCCACCTGCTCTATCAAAGGCATGTCTTACATCGGCTGCTGTTCTATTTTTGTTGTCTGTACTAGCCTCTACTATAACTGCAACTCCATTTACTCCATAACCTTCGTATGTAATCTCTTCATAGTTTTCTGTATTATTTGCTCCTGATGCCTTTTTTATTGCATTATTAATTGTATCATTAGGCATATTGTTTGCCTTACATTTTGCTATTACATCTTTAAGTTTAGAATTACCCGCAGGATCTGGTCCTCCTTGCTTTACTGCAATTAATAATTCCCTACCTAATTTTGTAAATATTTTCCCTCTTGCTGCATCTGCTTTTCCTTTTTTTGCTTGAATATTATGCCATTTTGAGTGTCCACTCATTTTCTCTCTCCTCCTTTTAAATTTTCCCTTTATTCTAGGCTGTTTTCGCCTTGTAAATGCTTATGTCTATTTTTTTAATTAATTGAACTTTATTGATTTTTAGGGGGGTCGAGGTTCTTTATTGAAACGATTGCTCCAAAATTACTCCCAAAAATCTTATGTGAAGTTTTTAATGTGCTTTAATTGAACTTTTGTTTTTTCTATATTTGAAAATTTTAACAAAAGCTCTAAATTATTTTATCACACTTTTTTTGATTTGTGTAGTATTTTTACGAATATTTTTTGTATTTTACTCATGTGAGTAGTATGGCATTTTATTTAATTAATACATATTTTTTAATTCTTTGAACTATTTTTATAATCTTATCCTAAATTCTATGATTGATTTTTCGTTTTTTCCTATTTGCTCTACTATAATACTATCAACTATTATTTCAAACTCCTCATCAAGTTCTATTTTCTCATTAGGATTATTTGTACTTCCAAGAGTTATATGTGGCTCGTAATTATACTTTTCTATATCTACATCTTTTAACATATTTTTATAAATTCTATGGTTGATTTTATTTATTACTTCCTTTCCTTCTTGTATATTCAAAAATATGTAATATGTATTAATTCTATTATCTTTTCTTAAAGTTACTCCTTTACATTTTATTTTAAAAGGACTAATATCCTTAGTAATATTTAATAATTGTTGTTTTAATTCTTCATTAGAAATATCGTTTTTAAATGGAAATGCTAAAGTTATATGAGGTTCTATTATATTAAATAATTCATCATATTTTTCTCTTATCTTTTGAATTTTATTAATATTTTTAAATTTGGGAATAATTAATATATCCCTTTTTCCTTCATTTTTATAGTTCATAAAATAGCTCCTACATTAATTATCATTTAATAGTTTTATATTTTCTATACTTACAGGTGTATAATCAACTACATCACAAGAAACACATACATGATTTTTCTTGTCAAATTTTCTATCTAGTGGTTTATCATGTATATGCCCAAAAACATTTACTTGATTTTCTTTTACTTCTTCAGTTGGTGCATGTGTTAATAATAAATTATCTAAAATAATTTTCTTCTTATAAACCTCTAAGAATCCTATTTCTTTCCAAGTATTCACTCCAATTTTAAAATCATGATTTCCTCTAAGTAATATTTTCCTTCCATTTAATCTCTCAACCAAACTTTTAACTTCTTGTAGTGTTTTTTTGTTATTTATAAATTTTTTGTTTCATTATTATCTTCTTTATTTTCTCCTGAATTAGTTTCCGAATTAAATCCTTGGTTGGAGGTGGTTTCCCCTTGTCCAGTATTACCTACTGGTTCTTCTGTTGTTCCAGCTCCTATACCTGGTTCTCGATCAACTGTTTCATTTTGTCCTGCTGTTGATGATGGTATATTTGTATGTTCTATTTCTGGATTCTCAACTTGGTTTTCTTGTATTGGTTCATCTTCTACGGTATTTTCTGGTCCTTCTACTATTTCATTTACTATATCTTCTTGAACTCTATTTTCTACTTTTGGTTTTTCTTCGTCATCATTTGGATTTAATTCTAAATCTTTTTTATCATCCACATACACTCCTGATGATGTATCATCATTTTGCTCAGACTTTGTATCTGTAACTCTACTTCCAGAATGTTTATCACATTCATCCGGTTCTGTTCCCCATAAGAAATATTCTGTATAAGTCTCTGGACAGCCTGTTTTAGCAAGCATTCCCGTATCAGCACATACAGTCTCTGTCGTTATCCAACTTGGTTCTCTAAAAGTAGCCTTTCCATACCCACTATGCACATTTCTCATTACATTCGCCCAAATTATTCCAGCTGGGTTTTGGTTGTTATACGATATTGTTTCATTTTGATCAAATCCAAACCATGTTACAGCCGTAAAATATGGTGTAAAGCCACAAAGCCACTTATCATAGTTCTCATCAGTAGTTCCAGTTTTTGCTGCCACATCAATGCCAGATATAGAACAATATGTAGCTGTTCCATATTCTCCTTCAACTGGTTGTTTTAATAACTCTTTAAGTACATATGCAACTTGAGCCGAAAACACTCTTTTTGCTTTTTGATTTGTACTTAATATTTCATCTCCTTTTTTGTTAGTCACTGTTGTATAAAAAGTAGGTTCTATATATATTCCATCATTTGCAATAGTCGCATATGCTGCCGCCATTTCAAGTGGTGTTATTCCATGTTCTAACCCACCCAATGCTAAGGCTAAACTCTCATCTTCTTCTGTTAATGATGTAATTCCCATATCCTTTAAATATGAAATTGCCCTTTTAGGGGTAACTTCTTCCATCATTTCCACAAAAGGAATATTTTGAGAAGATTCTAAAGCTCTTCTAACAGTAATTTCTCCTAAATAGCCTCCATCACTATTTCCTGGTGAATAGTTGCCTTCAAATGTTGTTTCTTCATCATCATATATTGTAGAAGCTGTAAATATTTTTTTGTCTATTCCAGGTGCTAAAACCGCTAAAGGTTTGATAGCAGATCCCGTTTGCCTTTGACTTTGAGTTGCTCTATTTAACCCCCTAAAAGTTTCTTTTTCTCCCAATCCTCCAACACAAGCAATTACATTTCCAGTTCCTTGATGAATTATTACCATAGCAGCTTGAGATGTGCTTTCTCCATCTTTTGATTTTAACATGTATTGCCTCTTTAAAAATTCAGCTTCAACTTTATCTTGAGTCTCAGAATTTTGAGTACTATGTATTGTTAAGCCTGCCATATTAAGATAATTAGTAGCAAAAGTTTCAGAAATATTTTTACTTTCTGCTAAATCGCTTACTAATTGTGTAATCAATGCATCAGTATGATATGAATAAATAGGATTTTCAGTTTTTATTTTACCTTCGTCAAAATCTAAGCCATTTTCGACCTCAGAGATAGCATCATTATATTCATCTTCTTCTATGTATCCTAAGTCTAACATTTGCTGTAATACTGTAGATGTTCTATTTGTTATAAGTTCTGTGTTATCATCATTTCCAAAAGGATTATACGCATTCGGAGCATTATTAATTCCTGCCAAATATGCACATTCTGCTAAAGATAAATCTTCTACATCTTTATCAAAATAATATTTTGCACCTGTTTGAACTCCATATATATTTGGTCCAACATAAATTATATTCAAATACATTTCTAAGATTTCTTCTTTATCAAAATAACTCTCTAATAAAAAGGCCTTCCACCATTCATTAACTTTACGTGTTATAGAATCTGTAGTATCTCCAGTCATGTTTTTTACTAATTGCTGGGTAATTGTACTTCCACCAAAAGAAGAATTACCAAAATGAACAATATAATTTAGGATAGCTGCCCCTGTCCTTTTTATATCAACACCATGGTGAGAATAAAATCTCTCATCTTCGATTGATACATATGCATTAACTAAATTGTCTGGTATATCTTCAAAATCCACAGTCATCTTTTTTTGCTCAACACCAAGTTTTGCAATTGTTTCCCCAGTAGTATCTACAACAACTGAATTTTCGTTATTGAACATGTCTTCTGCAATTTCTTTCCATGTAAATGCAGAAATAGCCATAAGTATACCAAATGTAATTAGAGTAGCAACAATAATAAAAAGTATTACTTTTTTTATAACTTTTCTTCTAGGATTATACTGCTTATCTTTTTTGCTTTTTGACTTACTCTTCTTGCCTTGTCCTTTTTTATTTTCTTCTTCTCTCTGCCTCTTTGCTCTCCTATTTTTTTCTGCCTCTTCTCTTTTTTCTTTTTCCTGTTTCATTTTAAGAACTGATTTTGGAATTTCATCTTCCTGCATTCTTCTATTTCTCAATTAATCACTTCCTTGTGTAACATTAAATCAATAGTTTATTACATTATTATTGTACCACATATAGCTACCCCATTGCCATATGTTTTTTAAAAAATATGTAGGAAACCTGACATTAAATTATCATATTTCCTACATATTACTTTACCCAATCTTTTCTATATCAATTCTCGCACTTGTATACGTAATATTTTCTTGTGAAAGCCCATTTAATTGCAACACATCTCCTGAACTTAATCTAAGTATCACTGTAGCTGTAAGAGTTTGTCTGTTATTAAAATTACTAGCATTAATTACCGATCCCTCATTTAGAGTATTGCTAATTGGTGTACCATTAATTGATAATATTGCATTAAAATTAAACCTACCAATCTCATCCCCTACACCTGTTAACGAATATGAGATTTGATATATTCCATCTTCATTAATCTTTATTTCACTTGAACCAGGTGCATGAGAAAGTACTACTCCTTCCACAATTTGGTTTTGACTAAAATTAATAATTGCATTTCCTACTTGAGTATTATCTCCGTGATGTCGCAGTAGCTACTAATATATCTTTTTCATCTTGTGTTGGATTATTTATACATATAATAAATACAAATATTAGAATCCAGACTAATATTAAATTTATAATAGAAAATATAAACAATTTTTTGCACATATTACAACAACACATAAAAACCTCCATTCGAGCAATGTATGCTCTAACAAAATTTTAATTAAAAACCTCTATATTGCGAGAATGAAAGAGGTTTTTATTAGCCATTTCAAAATTTTTTAGAATTTTGAGGGCGAAAGTGATTGTAGCATTAGCGTGAAAAACAAGTTTTTCACACTAGCTTTTCCTCCTTTTTATATAGTATGAATAATAATTATGTGTTGTTAAATTTATTATTTTGTTATATATCCAAATAATAGTATATTTTTTAATAAAACCTGTCACTTTGTTTAGTAAATTATTCCTCCACCATAGTCATAAATATGTAAGCCTTTGAAATCCACTAATTCTAAATTATACTTGTCCAGATGTTGTATTATTTTATCTTTATTGCTTAAATTATTACTATCTCCAAATAGTACAAATTTATTGTCAAATACAAAACTTGCTCCTCCAATAAAGCCTTTCATGGTAGAAGCGGTTGCATCCTTTTTTAGTAACTTTATATCGTTTTCTTCAACATAAAGCACCTCAATATTATTTCTTTTCAAAACCTTTGCTATCCCTTTATCAGATGTAATGCATGAGTTATTACTTGTAACTGCTATAGAGCATTTAACATATCCTTGTTTTACTATAATATCTGGTTTTATGCTTTTATCAGTGTATTTACTTCCTATTACCTTATCTCCAATTTGACATACATTATACAATACATCTTTTGGATATTCCTTTCCTACTTTTTCTTTCCCTAGTATGAATTGTTGCTCCATTATTTCTGCATTTGGAGCAACAATAATTTGATTATTTATTTTAGTATAAAATATGTCGCTGTGCCCTGAAATTTCTTCATACACATCATTTGATAGTGGTAGTCTTATTACATTAAAAAATTTACTTAAATAGTTATATTCTATATCTCGTATTCTTGAATCTATAATTACGTTTTGCATTTTTTGCTCCTTAACAATATCTATACTGTGTCATTATATATTTTAAACTTGTATAAATTAATGTATTTCTATATTATATAACTATAGTTTTAGTATAGTTATACCAAATAAGCATACACTGTTTATATATAATCATATATTTTTATTTTTAGAGAAAAATATATGACAATACAGTAATTTTTTTAATTAGATGTAAGCAACGCAGTAGTATAAACCGTTGCATACTCAGCGGTTATCTCTTTTACAATTTGCTTTTCTTCTTCCATTAAGTTTCTGCCTAAGTGTGACATTCTTTTATCTAGTTTTTGTGTCATTTTGGCACATTCTTTTAATTCCTTTTTTATTCCTTTTGGTATTTGTTTATCATATTTATAATTAATTTTATGTTCTAAACTTGCCCAAAAGTCCATAGCCATAGTTCTTATTTGAATTTCAACTTTAACATTAATTGTTCCCACAGATAAACTAACTGGAACAGAAATTATTAGATGATAACTTGAATATCCACTTGGCTTTGGTGTTGTTACATAGTCTTTCTTTTTTATTACTGTTATATCATTCATATTCTCAAACATTTCAACAATCTTATAAATATCTGGAATAAATGAACATACAATACGTATACCAGCTATATCATTAATTGTTTTCACTAAATTCTCATAAGTTGGTTCAAGTCCTTTTTTCTTTAATTTTTTGTAAATACTCTCTTTACTTTTTATTCTGCTACTTACATGCTCTATTGGATTATATTTATGTAATGTCTTAAATTCATTGTTTATTATATCTATTTTTGTCTCTAATTGCTTCAAAGCTGCGCCATACATGAGCGTAAGTCTCTTATACTCCACATCCTCTTGCAGTTTATTTTCATCACTTCTTACTATTAATTCTCCGATAGGTCATCAACTCCCTTCGTTTATATTTATACACTACTATTATGCCCTTTATGTGTCATTTTACTGTTTATTTAAAGTTTTGTCAATTAATTTATTCTTAATTTTTTACAGTTCTTAGTCAAATTGTTACAATTCACGGTCTTTCCCTTTAGAGAAGAAGTATATATTTTTTCTTTTTATTGGAGCGCTTAAGGTGGGGACCGACAAGTTTACAAACTGTTAAACGAAGTTTTTACAGTTTGTACGCAGTTGGGGGCCGGAAATAAAAATAAAAAATATATACTTCTTCTCGATATTAATATGCTGTAAATAGTAACTTCAAATTGGTATCTGTAGCAAAATTAGACACATTATATAGAAAAAGAACATCTGTTATTCCATTTTCTTGTACATACTCTTTATAATCAAATTTAGTATATCTAGGGTCTAAGAAATGCACTTCACTATAATTCTCACATAAAAATTGTGACATAATATGAGCATATGAATCTTTAATAATAAGTAACTTTTTGTTATTGTCTACTTTGGTTTTTATAATTGCCTTGCTGTTATTTCCATTTAAAAAATAAGAATATTTATCTTTTCCTGTTAAAAATTCCTCATTAAAAATACTTTTGGTTGTCTCTTTGTCATAAATTGCCTCTTTTATATTTGTATTTATTTCATTTTCATATACAAATATTTCATCTGGCGTTTGATTAATTAGTTGTGCCTTAGAATCAAAAGTTCCTAAAAAATCATTTGTTACTGTGATTTTATTAAAATCTTTAATCTGAACTGGCTGTACATTTGCAGTGTTACAAAATTCTCTATATACCACATAAGCTCCATCGCTATTCATATGATGGTCTGTTTTAAAGTAAAGAGGCTTTATCTTATTTTCTTCTTTCAAAGCTGATGTGACATTTATATTTTTTGTGTTCTTTACATTTGAATTTACTGTATTAATAATTTCTTCTTGGTCTGGAACTTCTACATTTTTTGGTAACTTATCACTATTTATATAAATTGAGTTGGGTACTAATACAAAATAGGTTGGTATATTTATTTCTTGCATTGTTTCTGCAAAATTGGAAATTGCTGAAACATTATTTTTTACTTTTTCCTTTTCTTCTTCTCCATATTTAAATTTTTCAAATAAATATCCATCTTTTCCTATATATACACCATTATTCTCTTTTTTGCCCATTACACTTACTTCCCACCACGAATTAAGTTTCAAATAGATATTTCGAAAAGCAAAATGGTCATTTATATAGTCATTTACACCATTTAAATAATCTCCATTGACAAAACTTTCAAATGAAAATCTTGGTATAGTTGCAAGCATTCTATTTTCTTCTTGTGAAAATGTTTGCTTAGGCCATATGAAATTTACTATTATTATTACTATACATACTGTCATAAATATGGCAAAAAATATCTTGTTCTTCATCTTTTATCACATCCTTTTAGTACACAAATTCAGTAGAAAAGAATTAAATTTTGAGCAGTCAAAGCAAGTTTAAAATTTATAAGGCGTACTTTGTGTACATAGATTAAATTTTAAATGAAGTTTGTTAGCCACCAAAATTGTAATTATTTTTCAACTCTAAAATCTAAAATACAAAAATGGATTAAAACTATTATTTACTAAACTTGCTGTGCTGAGAATTAAAATAGCGACATAGCATATGCTTGTAAATACTGAAATTGCGATTTGCTTTTTAGAATTTTTCTCTCCTTTTTCTGTGTTTTTATGCTTTAGTATTGGAATACTACATATAATTCCTATTAGAATAATAACAATATAATTTTTCAAATAATATATTGCCTCTGGATTTGCAAGACTTGCTCCATTTAGTCCAAACATTGTGCCTAAGTAAGTACCTATCTTTCCCAAATCTTCAAATGCAAATATTACCCAACTTATTAATACTAATAGAATTGTATAAATGTGTCCAAAAATTTTTGGTAGCTTTTCTAATAGTTTGAGCATAAACAGTTTTTCTATAATTAAAATTACTCCAAAATATACACCCCATATTACGAAATTCCAAGATGCTCCATGCCATGCACCGTGTTAAAGCCCACACAATTAAAATATTTCTTATTTGTTTTGGTAATCCTTTTCTATTTCCTCCAAGTGGTATATAGATATAATCTCTAAACCAACTACTTAGTGTGATATGCCATCTTCTCCAAAATTCAGTAATACTCTTACTAATATATGGATAGTTAAAGTTCTCATCAAAATTCATTCCAAATATTTTGGCAAGTCCTATTGCCATATCAGAATATCCACTAAAATCAAAATATATTTGTAATGCAAAAGAGATAATTCCTACCCATGATAGAAGTACTGTCATCTCTCCAAATGCTCCTGTTTCTATCACATTCCACATTGCTCCAACATTGTTTGCTATTAATACTTTCTTTCCTAAACCAATTAAAAATCTTTTCATACCAATTGAAAAGTTGTCAAGACTAATCTTTTTATCTACTAATTCTTCATCTACTGTTTCATATCTAACGATTGGTCCTGCAATAATTTGTGGGAATAAAGTAGTATATGTTAAATAATTATAAAAGCTCTTTTCACATTTTACAGTTCCACGGTAAACGTCAATAATGTATGAAAGAGATTGAAATGTGTTAAAAGAAACACCTATTGGAAGAGGTATATTAAGAAGCGGTATATTTAATCCTGTTACTCCATTAATACTAGATATTATAAAATCAGCATATTTAAAGAAGAAGAGAATAAGTAAGTTTATCCCTACATCTATCCATAAATATATTCTCCTTTTCTTCTTATTCTCCCAATATTTATTAATTTTATTTCCACACCAAAAGTCCATTACTGCCAAAAGTAGCATTATAGGAATATATCTTATCTCGCCCCATGCAAAGAAGATAAAACTTGCTATTATCATGACTAAGTTTTTCCATTTCTTTGGTACAATAAAATATATCAAAAGCATTAATGGCAAAAATATGTATAAAAATACTACACTGCTAAATACCATTGTTTTCTCCTCTTATCTATTACTATTTAATGTTAAAATGAATTTGAAGTCCATGCAAAGAGTTTCTAATTAAATAATAACCTTTATACTAAAATTTCATTTGGAATTTCAAAGCTTTGAATTCCCATATAACCAGGTGCTATTTCATATTTTTGAAATACTACTGTAACTTTTTTATTTTCATCAATATAAAAATCTTGATATTCATCTTCTATTCCAGAAAATCCGCCTTCCTCTTCTGTAAAATATGAACTATCTTTATTTTCTTCCATTCTTTCTTTTATTTGTTTCTTTACTTCTTCATCAACTATTTCTTTATAATCTTCACCTAATACATCTCTTAAATTTAATTCTTTACCATTTTCTATATCTACATTATAAAAATATTGTTCTTGGTAAGCTGAGGCTGAACTCTCACTTTTAGTAATTACAAAAGATATTATATTATCATCTTGATATGTGATTTTGTAATCCACATTTATTTTTGTAGGAATATAATCCTCCATAGTTCCACCTGTTGCTAAAACAGCTTCTTTGTATTCTTCTGCTCTCATTCTTGCTTCATCAAGTACTTCATTTATTTTAGAAGAAATTTCATAATTAATTCTATCCTCTAAGTCTTCATTTCCAGTATTCTTAATAGCTGGAATTTTAGCTTCTATCAAATCTGTATCATTTTCTTCTTTATATTCTCTTACTGTAAATACTTCAGCAAGGCTACCTATTACAGGGACCTCTTCCATAGCTTTAGCAAAACTTTCATTTGTATTTAGAAGAACAACAAACAACGCAAATGTAGTAGCTAAAGTTGCTGTAGCTCCTTTTATCCAAATTCTAAAGTTGTTACCTTTCTGCAGTTTATTTTTATGTATTGCTCTGCTCACGACATAATCTAATTCTTGCGGAATTTCTATTGAATTATATGCCTTTTTAGCTTTTTTCAATATACTCATAAACTTCTCCTTCCAATACTTTTTTTAATTTCCTCTATACCTTTATATAACCTAGACTTAACTGTATTCGTATTAGTTTTTGTAACATAAGCTATTTCTTCTATTTTTAAATTTTCAAAAAATCTAAGTATAATGACTGTCTTTAGTTTCTTATTAAGCTTTTGTATATTCTCATATATGTCAAGGTTTTCCACAAGTTGATTTTCATGGCTATTACTACCAAGCTCTTTTTCAGCAGTATCATAGTCTACAAAGTATCTATTAGTTTTAGAGGCTTTTATCGCTTCATTTATCAGAATTCTGTAAAACCATGTTTTTACATACTCTTCATTTCTAAGTTTATTTATATTTTCCAAAGACTTTGTTATTGCCTCTTGAACTACATCTAAAGCGATTTCTTGATTCTTAGTATATGTGTATGCTATTCTATATAACTTATCTTGATTTTCTCTTATATATTCGATTAGTACTTCTTGAGCTACATGTGCCATCATTCTTGTCCTTTCTGCTAAATTACCTTATATATTCATTTAATATCTTATTTACTGTATTAGTATCATTTGCAATACATAATATTATATAATTTCCTTCCACTCTTAAAATGTTATTATCTATTTTTCCTACTTCTTTAGGTAAATAACTTTCAAAAGCCCCTCTTCTCTCAGATAATCTAGTATTAATCTTCTCCTTTACACTATTTATTTTACTTTTATCTTTTACTTGTAGAATAACTAGTTCTTCACTTGTTGCACCACTACCTTGATATGAAACTAAATCATTAATTTCATCAGACGAAAAATTATAATCATCCATAACCATTTCAGAATCTGCTTGTTCTAATTGATCTTCAAATGAAGCACTTTCCACAATTCTACTTGCCAAGTCCTGTATATTAATCTGTACATCTTTATTTTTTGGTATAAATACTATTGCAAAAACTATTGCAATTATTAATATTATTAATATAATCCAAATTTTCTTTTTCATTTCTCTTTCCTTCTTTCTTTTACATTATTTTATAAAATCTAAAATATATTTCTTTAGAATTATGTTATATCTCAACATTTTTTAAGAATTATTTTTTAAATAATTAAGCCATTTTTCACAATATTCTTTATCAACATGAATACCATCTGTACTTGCTTCTTCTGGTAGATTTCCATTTCCATCTACTAATGCAGATTTAACATCTAAGTATGTTACATTTTTTTCTTTTGCTACCTCTTGAATTAATTTATTGAATTTTGCGACATTGCTATTATTAAAAACTTTATCAGTATCACTCTTTGTTTTCGTCATTGGAATAATAGATTGCACATATATTTTACAATTCGGCTTAATTTTCTTTATTTCATCAATTAAATCCTCATACTTTTTCTTAAATACTTGTGGATATACCCACCCAAGTTCATTTACACCTAACATAATATATACACTTTTAATATTCTTGTTTGCCATATCTTCCAATAAGGTAATTTTTTCTCCCTTATTAGTCCTAACAAATTTTTTAGTAACTGCAGTATCAACCATCAACCCAATATATGAATAGTCTTGCACACTTTTTAATCCATTATACATAATAAAGCCCTGTGTTCTTGAATCTCCTATAAATGCTACTGAGCTATCAAATTTAACGTTCTTATTATTTGAAGTTGTGCTATCAGTATCATTACTGTTATCTTCTTTTATATTGTTTTTATCAGTTTTATCTTCATTGATTTCATTCTTATTAACTGCATTGTTAGATTCCTCATTAACTGTATTATTAATTAAGTTTTCGCTATTCTGGTTTTCATTATTCTCAAGTATATTCTTAGTAATATTATTTTGTATTATATTAGTAATTTGATTTTCGTTATTTAATAAATTTTCATTATTATTTTTATTAGCATCTTGGATAATTTTATTTCCGATAAAGCCTCCTATGACTAGTATTAATATTAATGGTATGAATGATGAAGAAATTTTAGATTTTCTTTTCTTTTTATTAGTCTTATACATAGTGTTTCTCCGCCCTTTCCTAAGTTCAATTTTTCTTTATACTATATTAGACTTCTTAACCTACAAAAAAGTTTAAAAAATTTTTCATTTTTTAAACTTTTTTATTGCTATCGTAAATAGCAAGATTAATTTTCTTTTATCTGCACATATTTGCAAAACAAATAGACATCTAACAAAGCCACTTTTCTTATTATACTCTAATTTAAAATTATTATTAGTTTTCGTTTTCAAAATCATGCATCATTTCTTTTTCTGCCAGTTTTTTATTTGTATTTTCTGTTACAATTGCATAAATTATAGAAAGAATTGGAAGACCCACAATCATACCCATTATTCCAAATAAACTTCCACCAATTGTTATTGCAACTAAAACCCAGATGCTTGGAAGTCCAATATTTTTACCTACCACATGTGGATAAATTAAGTTCCCCTCTATTTGTTGAAGTACTATTATGAATATTATAAAAATCAAGGCTTTAAATGGATCAACTGCCACTATTAAAAC
>CALXWQ010000003.1 GCA_944392435.1 uncultured Clostridia bacterium | reverse complement strand
AATTTTCTTAGAATTTCTATACTCAAATCACATTCCATTCCATATTCTCGTACTTTTTAGAAAATGTTTTTCTTGCTTTATATTTATAAATAGCAACCAGCAAGATGTAAATTGTAACTACTATTTGACACAAGCTCTAGGAAAATTAATACAAAATTATTGCTAATAAGAAAAATAAATGATATAATTTCAAATATTATCAATAAAGAGGAGATTAACTATGTCTAGATTAGTTTTAATAGATGGAAATAGTATATTAAATAGAGCATTTTATGGAATAATGGGCAATAATATGTTAACAACGCCTGATGGAAAGCCTACAAATGCAGTGTATGGATTTTTAGCAATTTTATTTAAAGTTATGGATGATTTAAAGCCAGACTATATGGCGGTTGCATTTGATTTAAAAGCACCAACTGCAAGGCATAAGCTTTATGAAGGATACAAGGCAACAAGAAAAGGAATGCCAAATGAACTTGCAGAACAAATGCCAATTGTTAAAGAAATATTGGAATTGATGAATATAAGGATAATAGAAAAAGAAGGGTACGAAGCAGATGATGTGTTAGGAACTCTTGCTAAAAAAGGGGAGAAAGCTGGTGTGGATGTGACAATTGTTTCAGGTGATAGAGATACATTTCAGCTTACTAGCAAAAAAACGACTGTAAGAATTCCTCATACAAAAGTTGGCAAAACGGAGATAGATACTTACGGAGGAAAAGAGATAGAGGCAAAATATGGAGTTACTCCAAAGCAACTTATAGATGTAAAAGGCCTTATGGGTGATACTTCTGATAATATTCCAGGAGTACCTGGTGTTGGAGAGAAAACAGCATTAGATCTTATAAAAAAATACAACTCAATTGACGAACTATATGAAGCTATAGAAAATAATACAGATACATTAAAAGAAAAGTTAAAAGAAAGATTGGTACAAAATAAAGATTTGGCTATACTTTCAAGAACTTTAGGAACTATAAATATAGAAGTTCCTTTAGATGAAACAATAGAAGATTTAAAATTAAAAAAGTGGAATAATGAAAAAATATTCAAAAAGTTTAAAGAACTCAATTTTCATAGATTTATAGATAGATTTAATTTAAAAACAGAGCAAAAAGAGAGAGAAATTTCGGATTTGGTGAATATAGAACAAATTGACGTGGATAGGATTATAGAAATAATAGATAAAATAAAAGAAGGTAAAGAGTTAATATATATGCTAAAAAAAGATAGAATGGATAACAGCACTAATATCATTAAGAAAATTATTACTGGAATTAGCATATATATAAAAGAAGATAATACTTCTTATTACATAAAATTGAACGATGATGGGGTTGTGAAATATTTTAAAGAAATATTTGAAAACAATAAAATACATAAATATGGATATGATTTAGCAGAAGATTATGTTATGCTTAAAGAATTAGATATAGCTATGGATAATATATATTATGATGTTAAGATCGCAGCATATGATTTGAATCCAACAAGTAGCAATTTTTCTATAGAAAATGTAGCAATGCAGTATTTGCAAATAGATACAGAGGAATTTTTGAACAAATATGAAGATGATAAAAAAACAAGTAAACAATTAAATATATTTCAAATTGATGAAGACAATAAAAACAGTAAATACATATATGGATTTAAGGCATATTTAATTAAAAAGATTGCAGATAAGACAATAGCTGAATTAAAGAAAGTAAATTCCAAGAAACTATTTGATAAAATAGAGATGCCATTAGTAAAAATACTTGGAGAAATGCAAATTAATGGAATATATGTAGATAAAGAAGAATTGACCAAGCAAGGAAACGAATTGAAGGAACGAATTGAGACTTTAAAGAAGGAAATATATGAATTGTGTGGAGAAGAATTTAATATTAATTCTACTCAACAATTAGGAGTTGTATTATTTGAAAAGCTTGGCTTAACAGTATATAAGAAAACCAAAAGAGGGTACTCAACTGATGTTGATATATTAGAAAAATTAAAGTCAGAGCATCCAGTAATAGAAAAAATATTGGAGTATAGAAGTATAATTAAACTTAATTCAACATATGTAGAAGGATTAATAACATATATAAATAAGAAGACTAATAGAATACATTCATATTTTCATCAAACTATAGCTGCAACAGGAAGAATAACTAGTACAGATCCTAATTTGCAAAATATTCCTACAAGACATGAAAATGGAAAAACTTTAAGAAAAGTATTTAAACCAGCAGATGGAAATATATTTGTAGATGCAGATTATTCACAAATAGAACTTAGAGTGTTGGCTCATATATCTGGTGATAGGAATATGCTTAAAGCATTTAGAAATGATGAAGATATACATAAGCAAGCAGCATCGAAAGTTTTTGATATTCCAATGGATGATGTAACCAAAGAACAAAGGACAGCAGCAAAAGCAGTAAATTTTGGAATTGTATATGGTATAAGTGATTTTGGGTTGGCGTCACAATTAGGAATAAGTAGAAAGCATGCTAAGAGTTATATTGATCAATATCTTGAAAAATATAGTGGAATAAAGAAATTTATGGATAATATTGTTGAAGAGGCAAAAGAAAAGGGATATGTAGAAACTCTATTCCATAGAAGAAGATATATTTCAGAGCTTAATTCAAATAACTACATGGTAAGACAATTTGGCGCAAGAGCTGCTATGAACACTCCAATACAAGGAACAGCGGCAGATATAATGAAAATTGCAATGATAAATGTATATAACAGATTAATAAATGAAAAATTAGAGGCAAAAATAGTGCTTCAAATACATGATGAACTAATAATTGAGTGTAAAATAGAAGAAAAGGAAGAAGTAAAAAGAATATTAAAAGAAGAAATGGAAAATGCAACTGAGTTAAGAGTACCTTTAAAGGTTGATATTAGTGAGGCTGAAAATTGGTACGAAGCTAAGTAGTGAATTAAATAATTGCATTTTGACAAGGAGACAACTTGGCATGTGAAAAACTTTGGCGTACGCAAAGTATACTTCTGGTTTTCTCGTTTGTTTTCCTAGTGAAAATAGCAATTCTTTAATTAACCAGAAAAAATGCTGACAAGGAGAGAAATCGAATGACAAAAAAGCTAATAGTGTTTTTGGTAATTATAATTTTGCTTTTAATAGGCTGGCTTGTATTCTTTAAGATTTTTAAAGTACAAGACGCAATTTTAAAAATAATATATCCAACTAAGTACTCTGAGTTTGTGGAAGAATATTCGGAGGAAAATGGAATAGATAAATATTTGGTGTATGCTATAATTAAAGCTGAAAGTAATTTTAATCCACATGTTACTTCTAGTAGTGATGCGAGAGGGCTAATGCAGTTAATGGAAGAAACAGCGGTCGAAAGGTCGAATATAATAGATGATACCACAGTAGAAACTTACGACTTATATGACCCTGAGACCAATATACGCTTAGGCACGTCGTATTTTTCATATTTGCTTGGATTATATAATGGGAATACAGTTTTAGCACTTACTGCCTATAATGCGGGTCTAGGGAATGTACAAAAGTGGATACAAGAAGGAATTATAAAGTCAGATGGAACAGATATAGAAAATATCCCATACAAAGAAACAAGTAATTATGTAAGAAAAATTTTAAGAGATTATCAAATGTATTTGAAAATTTATGGTTAACCCCAAAAGCAATAAGAAATTTTATACAATGTTACAATAATGTTACAGAAATATTACATTTCTGTAACATTATTGAAATTTTAGGATACATAGAATATAATAAAAGTAGTGTAATAGAGTGGCAAAAGATTAAACCTTGTGAAAAGGGGGAAGAACAATGAAAGCTGAGACATTTGCAGATTATATCTTGTCTGAAAAAGATTGGATAAAAAAGATGGAAATAGTTTTTTATTTGCAAAAAAGGGCAGGAATATTTTACGACAATTCTGTTGTATTTAAGACTTTACTTACGAAGTTATTTATAGATAGATATGATTTAGAAATAGATAAAAATGAAGTTATTACAGCAAGTTTACTTTGGAGCTGTAAGAAAGAACATACTTCAAAGGATATTGAAAAAATTCACTCATTTGCAAAAGAAGGAGCAGAATTTTTGAGGCAATTAGGATTTAGTGACAGGTTTTGTAGAATTTGCGAAGGTGTAAACAGATATAGTGGGCTAGAACCTAGGGAAAAAGAAAGCGACATATTAGAACTTACAGATCAATTTGGTGGAATGCTTTTAAGTAGACCAGAAAGAATTGCCTTTAAACCAGATGAAGCCTTAGTATTACTTGAATACAGGAACTTAAAAGACAAAGATAATCAATATTTAGATATATTCAAAGAATTTGTTAGTTATATGGAGGATATTAAGATATGAGTGGTTTAGTAGGAAGTTTAGAAGCTATTTCGACAGAATATAATCATATAGATACAAAAGATATAAGGCGAGGTATAAAAGGATGCATGTCCAGTGCAAATAAGATTGCAGAGGCAGAAAGAATTAAGTTGGAACATGATAAAATGAAAGAATCAGAAAAAACTATTGATGCAAAGAGCCTCACAACTAAAATTAGAGAAGATATGGGAGAAAATGTTACTCGTAATAATGATGAAATAGAAAGATAAATATGTATATTTAACAAAAGATTGGTAATATTATTTAAAATGTCCAGTCTTTTGTTTTGATTGATTGACAAATAATTGCTTTTAGTTTCGTTTGCTTAGCCCAAATAACAATTATTTGCCAAGTAAATAAATTTAATATTTGAAAGGAATAAAAAAATGAACGAAATATTTGCAGATTTACATGTACACATAGGAAGAAGTGAAAATGGAAAACCAATTAAAATTACAGCAGCAAGGTCACTTAATTTTGCTAACATCGCAAGAGAATGTGCTGATAGAAAGGGAATAAATGTAGTAGGAATTATAGATTGTGCATCACCTTATGTAATAGAAGATATAGAGAATTTCTTAAAAACGGGAGAGGCATATGAGATAGAAGATGGGGGAATTATATATAAAGATAAAGTGTGTATAATTCTAGGAAGTGAAATTGAAACAGCAGAAATAAACGATGAAGGAAAAACAGGGAGTGCTCATAACTTATGCTATTTCCCAACATTGAAAGATATTAAAGGTTTTTCAAAAGAAATGGAAAATCATATTCATAATATGACATTAAGTTCACAAAGAGCTGATATATCAGCATATGATTTACTAGACATTGTGGAAAAATACAATGGAGTATTAATACCTGCTCATGCTTTTACACCACACAAGAGCTTTTATGGTAATTGCACAGATAGATTAAGCAAAATATTTAAAGAAAAGTTTGACAAAATATTTGCTATAGAGTTAGGACTAAGTTCAGATACATATTTGGCAGATGAAATATCAGAACTTGAAACGCGTACATTTGTTACAAATTCAGATGCTCATTCTTTGCCTAAAATAGCAAGAGAATATAACAAAATGTTGCTAAATGGGATAAGCTTTAAAGAAGTAATAAAAGCATTAAAAAATGAAGATGGAAGAAAGATTTTAGCAAATTATGGTTTAGACCCAAAACTTGGCAAATATCATAGAACATTTTGTGAAAAATGTGGTAAGCCAATAGAGGGAAAAGCACCAGTGACACACTGTCCAGACTGTGATAGTAGCAAAATAACAATGGGAGTTTTTGATAGAATAGAAATAATAAAAGACAAAGAAAAAACAAAGAGCCCAGATTTCAGACCTCCATATATATATCAAATACCATTAACATTTATGCCTGGACTTGGTGGAAAAACTATAGATAAATTATTAAATAGTTTTGAAACAGAGATGAACATATTGCATAAATTATCCAAAGATGACATTGAAGCAGTAGTTGGAGAAAAGATAGCAAATACAGTAATTGCAGCAAGAGAAGGAAAGGTAAAAATACAATCTGGAGGAGGCGGTGTTTACGGCAAATTAACAGCTTGTTGACGACTATGTATTTTTAGTGTGTTAAATTAAAAATTTCTTAAGTATTTTGGCACTAAAAAATAAAACACTATTCTTCTATACACTTTCTGATTGACACTTAATCACACTTCCTTTTGTAAATTTTTCTTTATACTTGGGGACCACTTCTAAAATATGTGATAGGTAATCAATCCTAGAGTTGCCATCGAAACTAACAAAAGTTAAAAATAGTTCTAATTCTTGTTTTATTGAATAGACATTATGTATAAATAATTTAATGTTTAGGAGAATAAAATGAGAGAGATACATAAAAGAAAAAAAGCAGGTATAAAGGATTTTATACTAAGGAACATACACGATAATTTAAAATCATATTTAATAGTAATAATATTATTTATAATAGGTATTGTGGCAGGTGTTATCTTCATAAATAATGCAAATGAAGCTCAGGGAGTAGAAATACAAGATTACATAAACAGCTTTATATCTTCATTAAAACAAGATTATCACATAGATAAAATGGAACTATTAAAAAGCTCACTTTGGGATAATTTTATATTAATTATAAGTATGTGGTTTATAGGCTCAACAGTTATAGGAATACCTATTGTGTTTGGAATAGTTATATTTAGAGGATTTTGCATTGGGTATGCAGCCTCATCTGCTGTAGCAGTCTTGGGAGCTCAAAAAGGGATTATATTTTTACTTACAACAATGTTTTTACAAAATATAATTTTCATACCAATTATAGTTTGCATGGCGGTGAGTTGCATAAGGTTATATAAATCAATTATGAAAGACAAAAGGAGAGAAAATATAAAGCTTGAAATAATTAGACATACTTTAGTTTCGATAATGCTATTTATAGTGCTAGTAATAGCAACATTAATTGAAGTGTATATTTCTACTAATTTACTAATGCTGTGCTTGAATTTATTATAGATATAATTCACAGCTCTATAGCAAAACAATGTATATTTTTTATTTATGTTTTAAAGTGGGGAGCGACAAGTTTACAAACCAAATATATGTCTACCACGTGGAACTACAAAGTATAAAAATAAGTTTAATAATCCTTTAAAGTACATTATACTAAACAGAACATAAATTATAAAATTTTATGAAAAAATTTCAAAAAATCTATTTACATTTTAGAATAAATTATGATATAACATATATAATGTTTATGTTAATTATAAATTAGATATTAATAAAAGAAGGGGTAATGACAAAAATGGAAAAACAGATCAAACAGTTTTTGGATTTTTTACAAAATGAAAAAAGAGTATCAAATAACACACTACAATCATATAGTAGAGATGTTCATCAATTCGAAAGTTACTTGAGCCAAAATAAAATTAATTATGTAAAAGTTGATAATCAAAAAATAAATGATTATTTGAAACATTTGAAAGATATTGGCAAGAAAACATCAACAATATCAAGAAATTTGGCTTCTATTAGATCATTTTATCAATATCTAATAAGAGTAAAAAAAGTTAAACGTGACCCTACAGAGAATATACAATCACCTAAGGTAGAAAAAAGAGTTCCAAGTGTATTAACATCAGAAGAAGTTGAAAAATTGTTAAGCCAACCAAAAGATGTTGATTTAAAAGGAACAAGAGATAAAGCAATGCTAGAAGTGGCATATGCTACAGGTATGAGAGTTACAGAAATCATTTCTTTAAATGTAGAAGATGTAAATATAGAAGAAGGATTTATTTCATGTAAATCAGCAAATAAACAAAGAAATATACCTTTAGGCTCTATATCAATAGCAGCTTTACGAGAATACATAAATGATGCAAGACCAATAATGATTAGAGATGAAAATGAAACAGCGTTATTTGTTAATGTAAATGGAAGAAGGCTAACAAGGCAAGGCTTTTGGAAAATTGTTAAATTTTACAAAGAGCAAGCAAACATATCAAAAGATATTACTCCACATATATTAAGACATTCATTTGCAACACATTTGTTACAAAATGGTGCAGATTTAAAAGCTATACAAACGATGCTAGGACATTCAGACATATCATCAACACAAGTATATACACAATTTCAAGATGCAGGATTGAAAGAAATATATAAGAGGACACATCCTAGAGCATAATATATAAAAAAGAACATATACACTACCATTGTATATGTTCTTTTAAACTATAAAAGTGCAATTTTCTATAGCTTAACCAATACTACATTGGATTATGGAACTATGACACTTTGATTATTTGTATAAATAACCATTCCAGGCCTGCTCCCAGATGGCTTTTTAACATATTTAACTAATGCATAATCTACTGTAATATTTGAGGATTGGCTAGCCTTACTATATTTCTTAGCTAAACTTGCACATTTATTAATTGTTTCTTGAGTTGGAGTTTTATTCTCTGTTTTTAATATAACATGACTACCATGAAAATCTTTTACATGAAACCATATATCATCTTTATTAGCAATTTTTGTAGTTAGATAATCATTTTGTTTACTATTTTTTCCAACTAAAACTACAAAACCATCTATCTCAAATTTTAACGGCTCAGAAGTATTAGGTGAACTAATTGAATCTTTCTTTTGATTTTTCTTATTATGTGAAATGATATTTGCTTTTTCAATATTGTCATAAATCTTATCTAATTCGAATATATTTTTACACTGTTCTATTTTGTATACAATATCTTCAAAATATTTTATGTCATTCACTATAGAATCTTTTTGCAAATCAACAAAATCTTTGGCTGTTTTTAATTTTTTATATTTTTTAAAGAATTTCTTTGCATTAGCAGAAGGAGTTATACTCTCGTCTAAATCAATTATTATGGAATTATTATTGTCATAGTAATTCTCTAGTGTTATAGAAGGTACATTGTAATCTTTAATTCTATATAAATTCGAAGTAATAAGTTCTCCATATAATCTATATTTTTCAGCATCTTTACATTCAGCAATTTTACTATTAACATTTTCTAATTTTGATTTGAGCTTTTCCAATCTATTTAAAATCAACTTTAAAATGCTATTCCTATAATTAATGAAAGTAGTTTCATTCTCTTTGGCGGTATAGTAGTCATCTAAAAAGAAATTAACTTGTAAGTCAGGAACTTCCGACTCTAAATAAGAAAAATTGCTAAGTTTTGGAACTAATAATGCATAGTTTTCTTTATAATTTGTGCACTTTATATCTAAATTTCTTTTTATAATATTTTGAATATAGTTAAATAATTTGAATGCATTTTCTTTATTTATTTCGTCAGTGATATTTAAGAAATATTCAAATGATTGTATAGAAGGCTTACTTATACCCGTAAAAGTTCTGCTTATTACATTGGTAAGACTATTACTAGTTAATTTCTTTGAATTATTTTCTAAAACTCTGAAAAATTCACCTTCATCGCTAATATCTATAAAATCCAACTTATCAGATTTAGGAAGAATATATTTTGCACCTGCAAAAATATCTCTATAAGAACCTGAATTAGTAGAAAAATGCTTAAAACTCTCAATGATAGTATTATTGGAATCTAATAATATTATATTGCTATGTTTTCCCATAAGTTCTATAACCAGTTTTTTTGTAGAAAAGTCTTTAGACTTATTGTATCCTTCAAACTCAATAAAAACAATTCTTTCTAGATTGTTAGTATAAATATTAGTAATATGACTTCCTACCAAATATTTTCTTAAAGACATACAAAAGTTGGGAGCTTGTTGAGGATTGGGTTTAATATTGGTTGTTAAATTAGTTCTATAATATTGAGGGTGTATTACTAAGTTTAGAGCATATTTTATACCATTGGAATAGATACCTAAAATGATTTCATCAAAATTGGGCTCAAAAATTTTGTCTATTTTCCCATTTATGATTTTGGACTTTAATTCATGTACAATTGTATAATTTACTAAACCATCATATGCCATAAAATATCATTCCTTTCAAAATTATACGGTTAATATTTTGCAATAATAAGTTTAGCATAAATTTTTATTGTTTACAACTATTTTAATTAATGGACTAGATAAAGAGTCACTATTTAAAGCTTTATACGATTAAAACATTAGCAAAGCCAGCTAAGCTGTATGTCTTTCAAATTTATTTGTTGTTTGCTGTCGAAACGATATATATTGATATAACATGAATTAGAAATGATAAAACTCTATGAAATCTTAAAAATTCTCTTGACTTGAACCAATTACTAGCTTATAATTAGAAACGTAGGAAACTTCAGGAGGTATCTTTATAAATATGAAAAATGCAAACATTTTATACTCTCAAAATAAAGATTATGACAATATGAAAGATGAAGATTTAATAGAAATAATTAAATCTGGGGATAAGCAGGCTTTTGATTATTTAATAGCTAGATATAAAGAATTAGTCAATATGAAAGTTAGCAAGTATTTTATAGTTGGAGCTGAAAAAGATGACATAATTCAAGAAGGTCTAATAGGACTTTTTAAAGCGATAAAAAGTTACAAGGCAGATATGCAAAATTCTTTTAAGAGTTTTGCTAATATGTGTATAGAAAGACAGTTAATTACAGCAATTAAAACTTCAAATAGACAAAAACATATGCCACTTAATTCATATTTATCATTGAATGGGGCTGCATATGATGAAGGTGAAGGAGAAAATGATATTTCTTTAATGGACATATTTGAGTCTGCTTTAATAGAAGACCCGTTGGATACAATTACTAAAAAGGAATATTACAAAGATATAGAAGATACAATAGATAAAAAACTAAGTGATTTTGAAAAGAAAGTATTAAATAAATATATAAATGGGGAAAGTTATGTCCAAATAGCAGAAGAACTAGAAACGACTGTAAAATCAATAGATAATGCAATTCAACGTATACGAAAAAAAGCTATAAAAGGCTTAAATCAAGAATAAGTGCTTCTATAGCTCAGTAGGTAGAGCACAGCCATGGTAAGGCTGGGGTCGGCGGTTCGATTCCGCCTGGAAGCTCCAAAATTATAGTTTTGTAAAAGGAAATAAAGTTTGAATAGGAAAAATCAACTTTTTCTTTAAAACTTCAGTATTATTAATGATTTTTCCGTGTACAACAAGGCTAGTTTACTTTAATGTGTACAATAATTGCAGAACAATTTTGTACATGTGTGAGGTCGAAATTTTTAATTCATTAACGTCCAATTTCCTAATAAAACTTTAAATGATAGATTTTATACTCCGGGAAGGGATAATGTAAAATGGAAAAATTTATACAAATGTTAAATAAAGAAATTGAAGATGAAACAGCTGCATTTGCTATATTAGGAGCAATGATAATTACTTTTGCTATTACAATAATTACTTTTGAATACATAGGTTACTATAAACTAGCAGAAGTAAATGCAAATATAAATATGGCACATGTGGAAACTAGTCAAAAAATTAGTAATATAGAAGCACAAAATATTACAAATGAAACAATAACAAATTCTATAATAGATGTTGCAGATACCCAAAAGAAAAATGAAGAAGAATTTGAAAAACTAAAGAAAGAAAAGAAAATTTCTGAAGCGGCAGATAAATATTATATTAAGGTAAACTATGGAGCACAAGTTGTAACGGTATATACTAAGGATTCAAATGGAAAATACACAAAGCCTGTAAAGGCAATGGTTTGCTCTACAGGAACATATACACCAACTTCTGGAACATACAGGACATTAGGAAAAGGCAATTGGTGGCCTTTGATGGGAGATGTTTATGGCCAATACTCTACTCATATAACAGGCAATATACTATTTCATTCAGTGCCTTACTTAGAGTCAGGTAATAAATCTTCTTTAGAATGGTGGGCATATGATCAATTGGGGAAAAGAGTTTCTATGGGGTGTGTAAGACTAACAGTTGCAGATGCTAAATGGCTATACAATAATTGCCCAGTTGGAACTCAAGTAGAATTTTATTCAAGTTCAAATCCAGGACCACTTGGAAAGCCTACTACAAAGAAAATATCTAGTGCACCAAGTTATGTAAAAGGTTGGGATCCAACAGATCCAGACAGCAGAAATCCTTGGCCTAAGTATTTAAAGGAATTAGAAAAAAAGAAGGAAGAACAAAAAGAGAATATGACTAATACTGTAGACAAAAACAATTCTAGTTCAAATACTAATACAACAACAGATCAAAATAAAACAAATTCAAATACAACAACTAATACAACAGTAGGTGAGAATGAAATAAATTCAAATACAACAACTAATACAACAGTAGGCGAGAATGAAATAAATTCGAACATCACAACTAACACTACAGTTAATAATGTTAAAGATGATTCAAAAGCAAGTACAACCAATGTGATTACTACCAATAGTGAAAAAATAATTTAAGTGTATTGTAATAGAAAACAAATTAGACAAAAGGAGGCAATGCTTTTTTAGCATAAGTAAAATGAAAATAGGAATAGTAGGATTACCAAATGTAGGAAAAAGTACAATGTTTAATGCAATAACAAATGCTGGCGCAGAATGTGCAAATTATCCATTTTGTACAATAGAACCAAATGTTGGTGTGGTTCCTGTACCGGATGAGAGGTTAGATGTACTTACAAAAATGTATAATGCAAAAAAAACAACTCATGCAATAATTGAATTTGTCGATATTGCAGGATTGGTAAAAGGTGCAAGTAAAGGCGAAGGTTTAGGTAATAAGTTTTTATCTCATATAAGAGAAGTAGATAGTATAGTAGAAGTAGTAAGATGCTTCGATGATCCTAATATTGTGCATGTTGATGGAAACATAAATCCAAAAAGAGATATAGAAACTATAAATTTAGAACTTATTTTTGCAGATATAGAAACTGTTGATAAAAAGATAGATAGTGCCAAAAAGAAGTTAAAGGCAGACAAAAAATATGCAGCAGAATTAGAGTTGTTTGAGAAGATAAAAAGTATATTAGAAGAAGGAAAATCGGCAAGAACATTAAGTTTAAACGAGGAAGAGCAAGAATTACTAAAAGATACGTATCTATTAACAATGAAGCCAATTTTGTATATTGCAAATGTATCTGAAGAGCAACTGTCAAATCCTTTTGAGGATGAATATGTAAAGAAAGTTGTAGAGTATGCGAAAACAGAAAATGCAGAAGTTATTCCACTTTGTGTAAAAATAGAAGAAGAACTAGCTAGTTTAGATGGAGAAGACAAAAAGGAAATGCTAGATGCAATGGGACTACAAGAATCTGGATTAGATAAAGTAATAAAAGCAAGCTATGATTTGCTAGGTTTAATGTCATTTTTAACAGCAGGAGAATCAGAAGTAAGAGCATGGACTATAAAAAAAGGTACAAAGGCTCCAGTAGCAGCTGGCAAAATACATAGCGATATAGAAAGAGGATTTATTAGAGCAGAAATAGTATCTTATAATGATTTAATAAGGGAAGGAAGCATGACTGCAGCAAAGGAAAAGGGACTAGTAAGGTCAGAAGGAAAAGATTACATAATGCAAGAAGGAGATATTGTACTTTTTAGATTTAATGTTTAGGAAAGAAAATGAGCAAAAGGTTATTGTTCAGTATAAAAAATATTCCAGAAAAGTACGTCCTATTTTGCTAGTAGATATACATTTTGTTTGAATACCTGGAGAGCACAATATATATACCACGTGGAACTACTTAGAATAGCAAATAGGTAAAGTGATTTTTTAAAGCATATCATGCTGGACAGTAACCAAAAAAGAAACAAATTTTGAAAAAAATCTTAAAAATACTTGACGTAAAAGCTAAATAATAGTACAATTATTATATGAGCGTTGTTATTTTATGTATAAAATAACAAAAAGAATAGATAATAATAGTGTTGAAACAATATCTAAAGAAGAAGGAGAGGAAAGATATGTTAAAATTTAAAAAAATAGTAGTTTTATTGGTAATCTTATTATTATTGGTAGGAATAGCTGTACAAGTACAAGCATCAAACACCTTAAATTTAGATGATTTATTAAATTCAAATACTACAAGTAATACAACAACAAATACTACTGCAAACACAACTACAAATACAACTAGAACAAATACTTTAAATGTTACTACTGGAAATTCAATAGTTCAACCAAATACAAATAGAGCAGGAAGCTCAGGAAATAGTCTTCCTCAAACCGGTGTTACAGAGGATATTACTGTAATGTTCTTTATAGTAGTTTGTATAATTGCAGCAATATATGCATATAAGAAGATAAGAGATTATAAAGCATAATAAATGTATAAAAAAGCGGAATTAAAAGCCGCTTTTTTATATAGCTTTTGCATGGACAACTAACCTTTTGCCATTTACATTATTACAAGTTACTAAGGTTACTAATTTCATATTATTAGTATTTTGAAATGTGCAAGATGTATCATTATAGGTAGCTTCATATATATCATAAATTGAATAATTAAGAGAATTACCATTTAAATCATATATTGTTATTTGGTCATTTATTTCAAGCTCGTTCAATCTACTAAAAAATTTATAATCAACATAATTGTGACCAGCAATGCATAAATTTCCAACTTGATTTGGCATTGGCCCTGCAAATCTACAAACAGAGATATCTAGTAAATCATTATTGCTAATTGAAAGGATGGAATAGTTTAAATTAATTTTGTCTATTTTGATTATCCCAATCACAAAAGGCTCAGAAGACTGAACTTGTGGAGCATAATTGGTTGTATTAGCGTATAATGTGGAGATCGAATATGATTTTGTTAATTTTTGAGCTATTTCTTCATTTTTATTATCCGAATATATTTTTGCCAAAAGAATCATTAAAAATATAAGAGATGTAGTAGAAAAAATAATAAAAATAATTTTATAGTTCTGATTTTTAAATTTTTTATCATTATTGTTCAAATTTTCAGCTTTAATATTTTTATCTAAATTATCTATAATCTGATTCATAAGTCAAATATCACCTACATAAAAACTATATTATTTTTTAGTATTTGTAAAAAAACATAAAATATTACAAAAAATCAAAATATAAATTTTGTTGCGATCACGAATTGAAGAAATTTTATTAAAATAGTTGATATTTTTTATTAATTAGGATAAAATCATATAGTACATTAAATTTTGCATAAGATATAAGTATGTAGCAGAAAGGAAAATAAAAATATATGATAACTTATGACGATGTTAAAAACAACATTGAAGTAAAAGCATTAGTTGAGGGTTCACAGAAACAATTAAATGCATTGGGATATACAGAGCATTCTGTAAGACATGTAACAATGGTTGCTGAACGTGCGGCGAAAGTCTTAGAAACGTTAGGGTATCCAGAAGAGAGGATAGAACTTGCTAAAATTGCAGGATATATGCATGATATAGGAAATTGTGTAAATAGAGTTGACCATGCTCATACTGGTGCAATACTTGCGTATCAGATTCTAAAAGGTATGGGAATGGATTCTGCAAAAAGAACAGAGATTATGATGGCTATTGGAAATCATGATGAACAGACAGGAACAGCTGTAAGCGATATTTCAGCAGCACTAATTTTAGCTGATAAGTCTGATGTGCATAGGTCAAGGGTTGTAAATAAAAATATATCTACTTTTGACAAGCATGATAAAGTAAATTATGCAGTTACAAATGCGGATTTTCAGATAAGCAAGGAAGAAAGAAAAGCAAGTTTAAAATTAACAATTGATACCAATATTTCACCAGTTTTAGATTATTTTGAGATATTTATGGATAGGACTATGATGAGTAAACATGCAGCTAAATATTTGGGAATTTGGTTTGAACTAATTATAAATGATACAAAATTGTTGTAGGAAAGGATTGTAACAAAATGAATAGAAGATTAAAAATAATATTTGTAATTTTATTGATTATACTTGTTTCAATAATCTCTTTTGCAGGGATTTTTGTACAAGATACAAAATTTATGAAAAATATAATACCAGACTATCAACTTGGTATGGATTTAGCAGGATATAGAGCATTTACAATAAAAGTAAGTGATGAAAAAGAAACCATATACTATGATAAAGATGGAAATGAAGTGAAAACAAAGGCAGAAGATGGTACTAGCAAGGAAGTGCCTGTAAACGCTCCTGAGGTTTTAACAGCAGAAAATTATTTGGAAACAAAGCAAATAATAAATGAAAGGTTATCAAATGTAGGTGTTGCAGAATATTTAATTAGACTAAATGAAAAAGATGGAACTATGACAGTACTAATTCCAGAAAATAATTTGACAGATAAAGCAGGGCAATATTTGTATTCAAGAGGAGTATTCTCATTGGAAGATGAAGATGGAAATGTGCTTTTAGATAATTCTAATCTTGAAACTGTACAAGTTGGCTTTGGACAAGGGAGTACAGCGGAGACTATAGGAACAACAGTGTATTTGAATTTTGTATTTAACAAAGATTCTATTGAAAAGTTTAAAGAAATAACAAACACATATGTTGAGTCTACAGATGAAAATGGAAAAGATACAACCAAAAAGGTTACTTTAAATGTAGATGGTGCAACTTTAATAGAAACAGCTTTTGAAGAAGAAATTTCAGATGGAATATTACAATTGTCTTTAGGTACAGCAACAGACAATGATACATTTAATTCATATAGAGAACAAGCTATAAGTATGGCAATACTTTTAAATAGTGGTGCTATACCAATAGAATATACTGTTGACCAAAACAGATACTTTAAATCTGATTTATCTATTGAAGATATGCTTATTCCGGCTATTATAGTAGCAGTAATTATAGTGCTTGCTTTCTTGGTTTTAATAGTAAAATACAAAAAACTAGGACTATTATCTGTAATTTCATTTATAGGATATACAGCACTTTTACTAATTTTAATAAGATATACAAATGTAGTTATTACAATAGAAGGAATTTTTGGAATATTGATTTCATTAGTATTAAATTATATTTTACTTGTATATGTATTAAATGTTCTAAAGAAGACGGACAAAGATTTGGGAGAATACAAAAGAGCATATAACAAATCTTTGTTAACTATGCTACTAGTTTTAGTTCCAACTGTAATAATTGGAGTGGCATTATGTTTTGCAAGTTGGCTACCTGCTTTTAGCTTTGGAATGGTAATATTCTGGGGAGCAATATTAGCATTATTATATAATGCTTTAGTAACAAGAGTATTAGCTTTAAATAGCATAAATGATAAGGTAAATAAAGATAAAACAAAATAAAAAAGAAGGGACTGAAAAAGGTTATGAAAAAAATAGTATATGCTATATTAATATGTGTAATAATTGCTGGAATAGTTATAATTCCAACAATAGGGTTAAGAACAGATATAATCTATAGCGAGAATGTAGAAATAGATTTATATGTAGGTAAGGTAGCTGAGAAAAAAGATATAGAAAGTATTGTAAAAGAAGTATTCCCAAATGAAAGAGTGCTTGTTCAGCAAATCGAAGTTTTTAATGATATGTATTCTGTGACTCTACAAGATAATAGAACTGATGATGAATTAAAAGCAAAAGTAGAAGAATTGAACAGCAAAGTTAATGAGAAATATGGAGTAGATAATAAAGCAGAAGAAATAAGTATAATTCATAATCCTAAAATAAGGTTATCAAGTATATTAATACCATATGCAGTAACTATAGGGATTAGTTTAATTATAATTCTTGTTTTTGTTGGAGTAAGGTATAGAAAGTTAGGAGTAATAAGAACATTAATTACTTATATATTGTCTATTGGATTGGCGGAATTATTTTTATTAAGTGTTATTGCGATTACAAGATTCCCTGTAAATAGATTAGTTATACCAGTTGGACTTGTACTATTCTTAATTGTAGTTACAATTCTCGGATTTAAAAATGAAAGTAAATTAACAAAGATTTTAAGTGAGGAGAAAAAAAGCTCAAAATAAAATATATTTTATTTTGAAAAGTGTGTGATAGTGAAAGTAAAGCTTTTGACGTACACATACACAAAATCGCTTTTAAATTATGGTGTATATCAAGGTAAATTAAACTTGGTATATGTAGAAAAATCGTAAAAAATACTAAAATTTTAAAGGAAAATTGATTTTCCATGTATAATAACAAAAAATAGAAAATCCTAGTATAATATAGTACTAGGATTATTTTTAAGCAATAGGAAATTACATTTCGTATGACTTAAAAATAGCTGAAATAACTACTGTTGTTGAGATATCCTCCATTTGGTCGTAGACTTTGGGTTGACATAAACAAAGGATGACTTTTGTCAATTTGTTATATGATATAAAATTTCTCATTTTCTATACTAAAAAAGTTCAACTTTCGGCGATTTGTTTAAAATAAAAAAATACAAAAGTATAATCTATAAAATTACAGGGTTAGGAAGTGAAAAACAATGTTAAAAAAAATTAAGGAGATTTTAAATAGAAGTTTTGATAACAAAGAGATTTCATATAAAAAAATGAACGAAATATTAAAAAACAGAAATGCGTATTTGATAGATGTTAGAAGTATTCAAGAATATAAGGAAGGTCATTTAAATGGTGCAATAAATATTCCAGTGTTTGAAATAGAAAGAAAAATTGAGGAGGTAGTAAAAAATAAAGAAACAGATATTATAGTATATTGCTCTAGTGGAGGTAGAAGTAGGCAAGCAAAGGAAATTTTGGATAGATTAGGTTTTAAAAATGTATATAATTTGAAAGCTACGAACTTAAATTTATAGTTACAATTCATAAGATAATATTAAAAAAATTTGACATTTAGAATGGACGAATTCTTTAATCACATTTATAAAAAAATAGAATAAAATATGTATATCTAATAAAGATTTAGTAGATAATAATAAATATTGAAAGGAGAAATTTATAAATGAAGTCATATTGTATAAAAACAGCCAACAAAAAAATAATAGAATATCTACTAAATAAAATTTCGAAGTTGAATTTTTCAGATATATATTATTGTAACAAGTCATTTAAAATATATGATAATGTTATAATGCATTATAAAGGTAATAACTTGCAAAAGTTCGAAAATATTGTTTCTAGTATAATCTCAGACTCATTAATAGAGTTTTATCAGGAGAAGATTATAAAAAGAATAATTAATGTGAATTATTTTTATTTTGATGAATACGAAAGAAATATAATACTAGAAAATTGTTATGAATTTATAAAGCAAGAAGAGAGTGAACTTAAGGAGAAGGTTTTCTTAAGTGTAAATAAATATATAAAAGAAAATAGAAATATTGTACTTGAAGGACTAGCAAATTTTAGAATAAATGAATATATAAAGGAAATTGACAATTTGGTTGACATGTCAGTAAACAAATATATTATAGAAAAAGAATATAAAGAATTTATAAATTTATTGAAGATATATGTAAGTTCTAGTGAATCAAAAACAGAAATATTGCATCTAATATATATGAATGGAGAGTCTATACTGCTTGATAAAGATAAGAATATAGTTCAGGAGGATGCAAATATAAATAATGCTAAATATTTGTCAGATATAACTTTTTCGTCAAATGATATAGCACTTAACACACTCTTAAGTATGCTTCCAAAGCGAATAGAAATTCATATTATAGATAAAGAAGATGAATTTATAAATACTTTAAAATTAATTTTTGAAAATAAAGTGAGAATGTGCAATGAATGCAATATTTGCAGAACTTATAAAATGCTAAATAGTGTAAAAATTAGCAAGTGATATTTACTATTCTTTCTTATTGTGATAATATATAGTTACAGTTCAGTTTTGAACAGAAAATATATACTATGTGGAACTAGGTTACCATTATGAATTATGTGTGTATACTATAAAATTTACTCTGGACTGTAACTATATATAAAAATTATAATTAGAAGGGATAGTAATATTTATGGAAAATGAAAAAAAGTTAGTAACAATATTGGTACCAGCATACAACGAACAAGAAGTATTGCATATGTTATATGATAGGTTAAAAAAGTTAATGGACGAAAATACGAATTATGATTTTGAAATTTTATTTGTAAATGATGGAAGTAAAGATGATAGCTTGAAAATAATGCAAGAATTAAGAGAAAAAGATAAAAGAGTGTGCTATTTAAACCTATCTAGAAATTATGGAAAAGAAACAGGTATGATAGCAGGACTTGACTATAGCAGAGGAGATGCGGTTATTATAATTGATGCTGATCTTCAAGATCCTCCAGAACTTATCCCAGAAATGCTTAAATACTGGGAAGAGGGATATGATGATGTATATGCAAAACGTCGCTCAAGAAAAGGCGAAAGTTGGCTAAAAAAATTTACATCTACTATGTATTATAGAGTATTGCAAGCATTTACTAAAATACAAATACAAAAAGATACAGGAGATTTTAGATTATTAGATAGAAGATGTGTAGAGGCTTTGAAATCTATGAGAGAGTCTCAAAGATACACAAAAGGTTTATTTAGTTGGATAGGTTATAATAAGAAAGAAATTTTATATGACAGGGATCCTAGAGCAGCAGGAAAGACAAAATGGAACTATAAAAAACTTGTAGACTTATCTATAGATGGTATAACATCTTTTACAACATCACCACTTAGATGGTCAGCAATTTTAGGAGTTATAGTTTCTATAATTGGATTTATATATATGTTATACATTATTATTAAGACAATAGTTTCAGGTGTGGAAGTTCCAGGCTATGCTTCTACAATGGTTGTAATATTATTTTTAGGAGGAATTCAATTAATATTCTTGGGAGTTATAGGTGAATATCTAGGACGAGCATTTTATGAAACAAAAGGAAGACCATTATATTTTATAGAAAGATATAATGAAACGAAAGAAACAAACAAAGATTTAAATGAGCCAAGAAATTTGCTCTAACGAACCAAAAATAGAGAGCGTATTTAATAAAAAGAAAAATGAAGATATTTTAAGGAAAAGCAACATAAATTATTCCAAAAAAGGAAATTTATGTTGTTTTTTGTAAAAAAAACTATTGCAAATAATTATTTTTATTGATATGATATAGAAGTAAATTAGTAGGGCGAAAATTAAGATATGCCACAAAAACGAAAACAAGGAGAAATATAATGATTGAGTTTAGAAATGTAAGTAAAAAATATGATACAGGCACAGAAGCTGTTCATAATGCAAATTTTAAAATTGATAAAGGGGAATTTGCTTTCTTGGTTGGTAGTTCTGGATCAGGAAAATCTACATTGATTAAGCTAATATTAAAAGAAGAAGAGCCTACATCTGGGCATATTATAATAAATGGTAAAGATACAACATTTTTAAAACCTAAACGAGTACCTTTTTTAAGAAGAAGTATGGGAGTTGTATTCCAAGATTTCAGATTATTGCCAGATAGAACTGTATATGATAATGTTGCCTATGCAATGTATATAGTAAGAGCAACACCAAGACATATAAGAAGACAGGTACCAATGGTTTTGGCTCTTGTAGGACTAAGTGATAAGGCAAAGGTGTATCCAAATGAGTTATCAGGAGGAGAACAACAAAGGGTAGCACTAGCTAGAGCATTAGTTAATAATCCATCAATGATTATAGCTGATGAGCCAACAGGAAACTTAGATCCAGATACTGCATGGGAAATTATGAGTTTACTAAAAGAAATAAATGGCAGAGGCACAACAGTGGTTGTTGCAACACATGCTAAAGATATTGTTGATAGAATGAAAAAAAGAGTAATTCAAATTGAAAAAGGCAATATAATAAGAGATGATAAAAAAGGTGGGTATGATAGTGAAATATAGTATTTTTGGTTATTTAATAGGTGAAGGATTTAGAAATTTCTTTAAAAATAAAAAATCTACAGCTGCTTCATTAATTATTATGTGTGCAACAATGTTTATATTTGGTATATTTTTCTTGATTGGAGAAAATATTAATTACATAATGGAACAAGTGGAATCAGACCAGGCAATGCAAGTATTTATAAACCCAGAAGCTACTCCAGAGCAAGAAGCAGAATTAGAACAAAAAATTAAATCTATTCAATATGTAAACACAGTAGATTATGTTTCAAAAGAGCAAGCATTAAATGAAGTAAAATCATGGCTAGGAGAATCAGCAGAATTGCTTGATCCTTATTCAGGAGAAGAAAATCCATTTAAAGCATCATATGTAATTACACTAACAGATTTAACAAAAAATGAAGAAGTACAAGAACAGATAAATACATTTGAAAATGTTTCTAGCATTCAAGCAGGAAATAAAACAGTAAATAAATTAGTAGAAATAGCAAATGGAGTTAGAACTGCTACAGCTGTTATATTGGTATTATTGATTTTAATTTCAGTATTTATAATTTCAAACACCATAAAACTTACAGTACATGCAAGAAGAAGAGAAATTTCTATAATGAAATATGTAGGTGCTACAAATGGATTTATAAGATGGCCATTTATGGTAGAAGGTATTATTATTGGAGTTATTTCTGCATTAATATCAGTGGTTATTTTAGGATTTACATATAACTTTGTTGTAGGAAAAATAGTAAGTAGCTCTATAGTTAATACAATTGGTGCAAATTTATTACCATTTAATGAAATGATTTCAATACTTTTAACTGTATATATTTTGATGGGCATTGGTATAGGTGCGATTGGTAGTGCTATATCTATGAAAAAATACTTGGAAGTATAAATTATAGAAAAATGTTTAAAATACAAAGGAGAGATTTTTATGAAAAACAAAATTTTGTCCATAATATTGATTCTGCTAGTATTATGTATGTATTCGATGCCAACAATGGCAGTAACACAAGAAGATGTAGATGATTTAAAAGAACAAAAGCAAGAAGCAGAAAATAAAAAGGATGAGGTAACAGAACAAAAGAATTCTGTTATGGATGAAATAAGTGCTCTTACAGCTCAAATTTCAAAGTATGAAGGTGAAATATCAGAGTTAAAAAGCAAAATAGACAAATTGGAGAATTCTATTTCCGACAAAGAAGAAGAAATCAAGAAATTAGAAAAAGAAACAGAAGAAAAACAAAACTTATTAATTGAAAGATTGGTAGCAATGTATGAAGCGGGCCAAACTACATATTTAGATGTACTTCTAGCTTCAGAAGATGTGACAGCCTTAATTTCTAACTATTATAGAATTGAAGAGATTGCTGAAGCAGACCAAGCAGTAATTAACTCAATTATAGAAAAACAAGAAGAAACAGAAAGTGCTAAACAAGAATTAGAACAAGAAAGAAATGAAGTTAATGAATCTAAAAAAGAAGTAGAAAAGAAAAATCAGAGTTTACAAACTGCAAAAGCAGAAAAACAACAAAAAGTAAATAATCTATCTGCTGAAGAAAAAGAATTACAATCAAAAATAGATGAATTCGAAGAAGCAATACAAGATGCTCAAGAAGAGATTAGAAAAGCGACTGAACAAGCGCAAAATAGCGGAAATGGATATTCTGGAAACTTTGTAGGTATGTTTGAATGGCCTCTATCATATAGTTGCAACATTATAACATCTATTTTTGGTTATAGAGATGCACCTACAGCCGGAGCTTCATCAAATCATGGAGCTGTAGATATAGCAGTAAATTATGTTCCTGTTTATGCTCCAGCACCTGGAAAAGTAATTATTGCTAGATATTTATCAGGATATGGAAATTATGTTATGATAGATCATGGAAATGGTTATTATACTGGATTCGGACATTTATCTGCATATAGTGTAAGTCAAGGACAAGTTGTTTCAACAGGACAACAAATTGCAACATCAGGAAATACAGGAGTTTCAACAGGTCCACACTTGCATTACGAAGTATACATAGGTGGAACAGCAAATTCATATAGGGTTGATCCATTACAATATACTAGTCATCCAAGTTTAGTTTATTATTAATAAAAATTAAAAGAAGGAGGCAAATATGAATAAAAAAATAATTTGTATAATTTTAATTATTGCTATATTAGAGTATTTTTGTACTTTTGTATTTGCCGAAAATTCTTTGACTAATACAGTTACAAACGAAATAGCAAGTGATACTATTGATGGACAAACAGAAGAATTGAGAAAGCAAAATGAAGAGATGAATAATAAAATAAACGAGACAAATGAAAAATTAGAATATGTAAAAGAAGAATTATCGGATACAATGTTAAAGGTACAAGAAACAGAAGACAAAGTACTTGAATATGAAAAGCAAGTAAAAGAATTGGGACAAAAAATGAATGAGCTTCAAAGCTCAATAGATGAGGCAACAGCAAATCTAGAAATAGCATCACAAGATTATAATGCTAAAAGTGACATGCTTGCACAACGACTTGTTGCTATGTATGAGGCAGGAGATACAAGTTATTTAGATGTTTTACTAAAATCTAGTAGTTTAACAGATTTTCTTTCTAGATATTATGCAATTGAAGAATTAACTAAATATGATAGTGAATTAATAGATAGAGTTGAAAAAGAAAAAAACAATATAGAGCAAACTAGAGAGAAACTTGAGGCAGAGCAAGCGGAAATAAAAATAGTAAAAGCAAAAAGTGAACAAACTACAGTAGTATTAAACAATATGAAAACATTACAACAAAGTTATGTAGAAAGATTATCTACTGGAGAAAAAACATTACAAGAACAAATAACAGCATATAAAAAGGAACAAGCTGAAATACAAGCGAAAATATTAGAAGCTACAAACACAATAGTTCCAAACATACAATACACTGGAGGAGAAATGTTGTGGCCAGTAGCAGCTAGTGGAACAGTGATTACTTCTAATTATGGGGTAAGAGAACATCCTATACAAGGAGTTGTAAAACAACATACAGGTTTAGATATAGGAGGCGCAGATACAGGAACTCCAATTGTTGCAGCATTAGATGGTGTGGTTACACATGCAGGCTGGCTTGGGGGATATGGAAATTGTGTTATGATAAGTCATGGAAATGGCGTTGTTACTCTATATGGACATGGAAACAAAGTTTTAACTGAAGTTGGAAAGCAAGTAAAACAAGGAGAGGCAATAATGGAATTAGGTTCTACAGGAAATTCAACTGGTCCACATTGCCATTTTGAAGTAAGAATTAACGGAAACTATGCAAACCCATTAAATTATGTTAAAGTTCCACAATAATGAATAAATTTATTTTACAGTTACAATTCACGATATTTATTCTATAGCAAAGCAATGTACATTGCTTTGCAAAATAGCTGTGAATTGTAACATTTTGCAACCTTAAATTAAAATTATTTATTAATTAAGTTATTTTAGTAACTTACAATTAATAGTATTAAATGTATTAAATTATTTTCCAACTAGGCTTGTGCCTTAAGAAAGGATTGATAAGAATGAAAACAGACAGAGGGCAAAAAATATATAAGGTGGTAATGATAATTATAATTACAGCATTATTATCATCATTAGTTACAACAATAATAGTAAGTGAGAAACTAACATCATCTATTAGCTTAGAAAAAATTGCAGATGGAGATGGTGTTACAGGAATAGAAACAACATTGGCATATATAAGGACCAAGTTAGAAAATGAATATTTAGGAGAACTAGAAGATCAGCAAATGCTAGAAATGGCGATAAAAGGATATGTTGCAGGGGTGGGAGATGAATATACTGTTTATTATACTCCTGAAGAAATGAGTGAACAATACGAAACAGCTATGGGAAATTACGTAGGAATTGGAATTTACATGATAATAAGTTATGAGGAAGGAACAATAACCATCTTAGAGCCAATGGAAAATTCTCCAGCAATGGAAGTAGGTTTGCAAGAGGGAGATATTATAACAAAAGTTGAAGGAGAAGAAGTTACAAAAGATAATGTTAGTGATATGTCAAACAAAATAAAAGGAGAAGAAGGAACAAAAGTAAAACTAGAAATAAAAAGAGATGATAAAACATTTGATGTAGAAGTAGAGAGAAAAAAAATAGAGGTTAGTCATATTAATTCAAAAATGTTAGAAAATAATATAGCATATATACAAGTTACAGATTTTGATGGAGGAGCATCTGACGAGTTCAAGAAGAATTATCAAGAATTAAAATCTCAAGGAGCCACATCACTTATAGTAGATATTAGAGACAATGGCGGAGGAGTAGTAGACGAAGCAATAGATATGCTAGAAATGATATGTGACCAAGGAAGTACGCTATTAATAGAAACAGATAAAAACGGAAATGAAAAAATAGAAAAATCAAAAGAAAAACCAATAATAGATATTCCAATAGTAGTTCTAGTGAATGGAAATTCTGCAAGTGCCTCAGAAATTTTTGCAGGAGCATTAAAAGATTACAATAAGGCTAAAATAATAGGAACTAAAACATATGGAAAAGGGGTAATACAAACTCTTACAATGCTTAGTGATGGAAGCGGATTAAAGATGACTACTGCTGAATATTGTACTCCTAGAAGGAATAAAATAAATAAAATAGGAATAGAACCAAATATTACAGTAGAATTGCCAGAAGATATAGAAGAGCTTACAGAAGCAAATGATACACAATTGCAAAGAGCAATTGATGAATTAAAGTAATATGAATTACGAGAAAATACCTACAATTCAAAGCTAAATTATACCAAGACATAGTATATATTTTTATTTAAGGTGGATACCAACAATTATACAAACTGTAAACTGAACTGATGTGAAGTCTACAGTTTGTATGCATTTGGAAGATAAAAATAAAAAATATATACTTATTTTTTAAAAAAATTATCTGTGAATTGTAACAGCAACCAGCAATGTTACTATTTAAAGATTTTGAATAAAATCTATTTAATATGTATGTTGTAAATATTTTATAAAAAAATATTTTTTTACTTGACAAAACGAACAAATGATTGTAGAATAATAGGCGAACAATAATTCGTATACTAAGGAGGCTATTATGATATCTACACTTCATATTAAAAATATTGGGATTATAGATGATTTAATTATAGATTTTAATGAGGGATTTAATGTCCTCACGGGAGAAACTGGAGCTGGAAAAACACTTATTATAGGAGCAGTAGGAATTATAGCTGGTGGTAGATTCTCTAAAGATATGATAAGAAATGGAGAAAAATATTCTTTTGTAGAGGCAAGTGTTTTTTGTCCAGATAATCCTGAAGCCATAGATGGCAATATTATTGTATCAAGAGAAGTGCATGCAAATGGTAGAAATTCTTGCAAGATTAATGGAAGATTAGTCACTGTAAATGAATTGAAGGAATTCATGGCAGAAAATATAAATATACATGGTCAACAAGATAATCAAAATTTATTAAATCCATCTAAACATATATGCTATTTAGATGATTTTATAGGAAATGATATTCTTAAATTAAAAGAAAAATATAATGTATTATATAAAAGATATAATGAAATAAACTCTGAGCTTGATAAGAACTATGGTGATGATAAAGAAAAAGAAAGAAGATTAGATTTGCTTAATTATCAACTAAAAGAAATAAAAAATGCTAATTTGAAAATTGGAGAAGATATAAAATTACAAGAAGAGCACAACATAATGAAGAATTCAGAAAAATTACAGGAGAATTTACAAGAAATTGATGAGAATCTTAATAATCAAGCAATAGAAAGCGTTTCAACTTCTATTAGATGCCTTGAAAAAATTTCTGATTGTGGAGAAATGTATGAAGAAAAACTTTCAGAATTAAAAAATATATATTACGAAATACAAGAACTTGCAAGAGATATTTCTAGTATGAAAGAGGATATATGTTTTGATGAGCAAGAGAGAAACAGCATAGAAGTAAGACTTGACGAGATATTTTCTTTAAAGAGAAAATATGGAAATAGCATAGAAGAAATATTAGAGTATAAGGAGAAATTGGAAAAAGAAATATTGGAAATTGAAAACGTAGATGAAATCAATAGTAAACTAAAACAAGAAAAAGAAAATGTAAAAAAACAAATGAATCAATTATGCATACAAATGCATCAAATTAGAATAAGATATGCTAATATAATTTCTAGTAAAATTAATAATGAATTAAAAGATTTGGAAATGAATAATGCGCTTCTTAGAGTTGATGTAGAGAACATAGCAGATGAAAAATTCAATAATAACGGATTAGATAAAGTAGAATTTATGATATGCACAAATAAAGGAGAAGAAGAAAAAGAACTATCAAAAATTGCATCAGGAGGAGAAATGTCAAGGGTTATGCTCGCTATAAAAACAGTACTTGCAGATGTTGATAAAGTACGTACATTAGTATTTGATGAGATTGACACAGGAATTAGTGGAAAGGCTGCAAAAGCTGTGGGAGAGAAATTAAAGACAATATCAAATAATCATCAGGTAATGGTCGTAACTCATTCTGCATCTATCGCTGCAAAAGGAAAGTATAATTATTATATTAGCAAAAAAACTATTAACAATAAGACGTATACAAACATAAAACAGCTTTCAGAAAGTGAAACAATAGAAGAAATTGCAAGAATTTCATCAGGAGATGTAACAGAAATATCAATAGCACATGCTAGGGAGTTAAGAAAAGCCTCATAGGACAAGTGGCTAATAAATAGTTGCAAATTACTTTTTCTAAATTATTCCAATAATTTGGTTTACAAAAAACGTAAAGTGTTATATAATATTTTACATAAGTTTAAAAAAGTGGAGGTTTTTTATGAGTGAAAACAATAATGTAGAACAAGAGTTAGATATGAACCAATTAATGAAAGTAAGAAAAGAAAAATTAGACAAACTAAAAGAAGAAGGTAAAGATCCATATAAAATAACAAAATTTAATAGAACACATACAAGCCAAGAAATAAAAGATAATTATGATGAGCTAGAAGGAAAAGATGTAACAATAGCAGGTAGAATTATGGCAAAAAGAATAATGGGAAAAGCATCATTTTGTCATATACAAGATAGTGAAGGAAAAATACAAAGTTATGTTAGCATAAACGATTTAGGAGAAGAAAGTTACAAGGCTTTTAAAGAAGATGACATTGGAGATATTATTGGTATAACTGGTTTTGTTTTTAAAACAAGAACTGGAGAAATATCAATCCATGCTAAAGAAGTTACACTTCTTTCTAAGTCTTTGAGACCACTTCCAGAGAAATTCCATGGCTTAAAAGATACAGATTTAAGATATAGACAAAGATATGTAGATTTAATAGTAAATCCAGAAGTAAAAGATACATTTATAAAAAGAACACAAATCATAAAAGAAATGAGAAAAATTCTGGATGAAAAGAAATATATTGAAGTTGAAACTCCTATTTTAAATACAATTCCAGGTGGAGCTGCTGCAAGACCATTTATTACACATCATAATTCATTAGATATAGATATGTATTTAAGAATTGCAACAGAATTGTACCTAAAAAGACTAATTGTTGGTGGGTTTGATAGAGTATATGAGATTGGTAGAATTTTTAGAAATGAAGGAATGGATTTAAAGCATAATCCTGAGTTTACAACTATAGAATTATATCAAGCATTTGCAAACCTAGAAGATATGATGAATTTAACAGAAGAATTAGTTTCGAAAATAGCAAAAAAAGTTCTAGGAACAACCAAAATAACATATCAAGGACAAGAAATAGATTTAACTCCTTCATGGAAGAGAGTTACTATGATTGATGCTATTAAAGAAGTAACAGGAGTTGACTTTAACACTATTACAACAGACGAAGAGGCACAAGAGGCTGCCAAAAAGGCAGGTGTTCCTGTAGACCCAATAAAAACTACAAGAGGAGATATAATTGCTGCATTTTTTGATGAGAAAGTAGAAGAAACATTAATTCAACCAACATTTATATATGAATATCCTATAGAGAATTCTCCACTAGCTAAAAAATTAGAAAGTGACGAGAGAATGACACAAAGGTTTGAATTATTTATAGGTGGTAGAGAATATGCAAATGCATTTGCAGAGTTAAATGACCCAATTGATCAATATGAAAGATTTTTAGCACAAGTAAAACAAAGAGAAGCTGGCGATGACGAGGCAAATATGATGGATACAGACTTCGTAACAGCTCTTGAATATGGTATGCCTCCAACAGGAGGAATGGGAATGGGAATAGATAGATTAGTTATGCTTTTAACAGATGAAGCATCTATAAGGGATGTACTATTATTCCCAACAATGAAACCATTAAACTAGAGGTAAAATCAATATTAAATATTCAAGCAGGCTTTATGGACATGAAACCATATAATTCTAATAACATTTGTAATAGGATAGATAAATAAGTTTATGAAAAAAAGACTTAAAGTAATTCCTTGGAAAATATAAGAATATTAAATGTTTTTTGCTATAATTTAAAAGCAAATAATTAAATTTTAAGAAAAGGATTATGTGTATATGTATATAGATAGAAGAATAATATTTTTAATAATAGCTTTAATGCTATTAAGCTCTTTTATGAATTTATTTTCGCAAGAAGGAGCATTACTTGGTTTTGTTTTATCAATACCAGGAATTTTAATAGCAATAACTTTTCATGAGTTTGCTCATGCTTTTGCGGCAGATAGATTAGGTGATGATACACCGAGAAGGCAAGGAAGACTTAATTTGAATCCATTTACACATTTGGATTTATTTGGAACAATAATGCTAATATTTGCAGGATTTGGATGGGGGAAACCAGTTGAAATAAATCCAAGAAATTTTAATAGAACTATGTCACTTTCAAAAGCAGAGGCAATAGTTGCGGCAGCAGGACCTTTGATGAATTTTATTATTGCAATTGTTTTTGAAATAATATCATGTGCACTAGTAAAATTTGCACCAGAATTTTATATTACTCAAGTAGGAAAAATAGTATATTTAATTTTAACATCAATAGTAACAATTAATTTGGGATTGGGAATATTTAATTTAATACCACTTCCTCCTCTTGATGGGTCAAAGATACTAAGTGGTTTTTTGCCATATAATGCAAGAAACTGGATGGAAACGCACAGCCAAATATTTGAAATAGTATTTATAGCATTATGGATAGTAGGTATATTAGGCTTGATAATTTCACCATTAATATCGCTTGCATATAATGGCTTAGAAACTCTTTGTGCTAGCATATTTGGATTGACTATCATATGACTTATAGAAATAATCATTTTACTAGTTAAAAATAATTTTACTAATCTGTTATTAACCGCCTACCAATTTGGTGAATCCTACATTAGGTATCAAATAAAAAGAAAAATGTACTATTGACTAAACTAAAAGATGATTAAATTAAAAAATAAAAAAGGAGAAAAAATGAAAGATATAATAACATTAGGAATTGAATCGAGTTGTGATGAAACATCTGTGGCTGTTGTAAAAAATGGTAGAGAAGTTTTATCAAATGTTATAAATTCTCAAATAAATATACACGAAAAATTTGGTGGTGTTGTGCCAGAAATAGCTTCCAGAAATCATGTGGAGGCTATTTCTGCTGTAACCAAAAAAGCGTTAAAAGATGCGGGTATATCATTTGAAAATATTGATAATATAGCATGTACATATGGACCTGGACTGGTAGGCGCACTTTTAGTTGGAGTTTCATATGCAAAGGCACTAAGCTATGCATTAAATAAACCATTAACTGGGACAAACCACATAGAAGGGCATATTGCAGCAAATTATATAACTCACAAAGATTTGAAACCACCATTTATATGTTTAATAATTTCTGGGGGACATACCCATTTAGTGCATATAAAAGATTATGATAAGTTTGAAATTCTAGGAAAAACTAGAGATGATGCAATAGGAGAAGCTTTTGATAAAGTTGCAAGAGTTATTGGACTTGGATACCCAGGAGGACCAAAAGTTGACAAACTAGCCAAAGAGGGGAAAGCTAATATAGAACTTCCAAAGACACATGTTGATGGATTGGATTTTAGTTTTAGCGGAGTAAAAACAGCAATAATAAATATGCACCATAAAAATCCAGATATAAATAAAGCTGATTTGTGCGCAAGTTTTGAAAAATATGTTACAGAAATATTAGTCAACAATGCAGTTAAGGCAAGTAAAAAATTAGGAATAAATACTATAGCTTTGGCAGGAGGGGTATCGGCAAACTCATATATACGTGAGAATTTTATCAAACTAGAAAAGCAAGGATACAAAATATATTATCCAGAACCAATTTTATGTACTGACAATGCTGCAATGATTGCATCTGCTGGTTATTATAGATTTATTTCAGGAGTTACATCAGAATTAACATTGAATGCAGTACCTAATTTAAAAATTGATAATGTTACAATTCTTGACTAGCTTTTTTAGAAAAAATGCTTGAAATAAAATTATAAAAGTAATATAATGTAGAAAATAAAAAAGGAGAAACACTATGGCAATTTTTGCAATAGCGGATTTGCACTTGTCCTTTTTAGGAAATAAGCCAATGGATATATTTGGGGATAACTGGGGAAATCATGCTGAGAAGATAAAAAATAATTGGACTAAAAAAGTAAAGCCACAAGACACAGTAGTATTGCCTGGTGATTTTTCTTGGGCGATGTATTTAAATGATACAAGGCTGGATTTTGAATATTTGAATAACTTGCCAGGTAAAAAAATTTTGTTAAAGGGAAATCATGATTATTGGTGGACAACTTTAGCTAAACTAAATGAATTTATTAAAGAAAATAATTTTGAAGATATCTATTTTTTATACAACAATAGTTATTTAATTGAAGATAAAATCATTGTTGGCTCACGAGGGTGGAATATATTAGACACAGAGAACAATAGCAAAATGATTAAAAGAGAGTGTGCTAGGTTAGAATTATCAATACAAGATGGAATAAATAAATTTGGAAAGGATAAGGAGATAATTGCTTTTATGCATTATCCACCAATTAATAAAAATGATGTTACAAATTCTATAAAATCGGATTTTGTACAAATATTAGAAAAATATAAAATAAAAAAGTGTTATTATGGTCATTTACATGCAACAGCACATAATGATGCAGTAGAAGGAAATGTAAACGGAGTAAACTATACACTTATTAGTGCAGATTATTTAAACTTTGATTTGATAAAAATATAAGAGCTTTATTAGATAAAAATATTTTATTGATTGCAAAGTAAAACAATTGTCAAATATTATTTACGAGGAGTGTACTTATGAGAAAAGAGGTAGTAATAAATATTCCAATGTTTATAGGGATAATTTTAATAGTTGCTTTGACTACAGCTATACTTGTATCTTTAGTAAATATTGCTGTGGAAACTATGCGTGAAGGAAATGATAAATTAGATGCTAGTTTCGAAAAATTAGAAGGAATGTTTAATGAGGAAAAGTTTACAAATGAGGAAAACGAAAATTATATTGCAAATATAATTAACAATACATAAATTATACTATAGTAATATTATTATAATTAAGAAAATTAAGAAAAAAAGGTAAAAAAAGCATTAAAAAATATGTAAACTATTGCAAAATTAAAAAAATGTGATATAATAATTAAGCTTATTAGTATTAAATCTAGAAAGGATGAATTATATGAACGTAAAAGTAGAAAACACAGAAAACAAAAATGAAGTAAAATTAACTTTTAACATTGAAGCAGAAAAATTTGAAGAAGCTATTAAAAAGGTATATGCAAAAACTGCAAAATATTTTAACATACCTGGTTTTAGAAAGGGAAAAGCACCATTACAATTAGTTGAAAGACAATATGGTTCAGCTATATTTTATGAGGATGCTTTTAACGAGTTGGTACCAGAAATTTATGATGAAGCAATTAAAGAGAATAAGGTAGAAGCAGTTAGCAGACCAAATATAGATATAGTACAAATGGAAAAAGGAAAAGAACTAATTTTCACAGCAACAGTTGAAACTAAGCCAGAAGTTGAACTTGGTAAATATAAAGGTATAGAAATTAAAAAAGTTGAGTATACTACATCTGACAAAGACATTGAACATGAATTAGGACATATGGCTGAAAGAAATGCTAGACTTGTAACAGTTGAAGATAGAC
>CALXWQ010000002.1 GCA_944392435.1 uncultured Clostridia bacterium | reverse complement strand
TTAAAACCTAAAGATGTATTACAAGAAGCAATTAAATTAGGAGCACCAAAGATAATCTTAGTACATAATCACCCAAGCGGAGATCCAACACCAAGCAGATCTGATTTTGATTTTACAGAAAGAATGGTACAAGCATCAAAAATAATGGGAATAGAGTTATTAGACCATATTGTAATTGGAGATTATGGATTTTGTAGCATCTTTTACTTAAGAAGTAAAACAGTATAAATGCGCAATATAACTAAAATTATAGAGTTACATATTCAGGTGGTAAGTATGCCATGTGAAATTACAAAACAAAAGGCTTAAATGGAGGGAAAAATAATGTTTAATTTTGGTTCAAAAGATATAGGGATAGACCTAGGCACAGCAAATATTTTAGTTACAATCAAAGGAAAGGGAATAGTTTTAAATGAGCCATCAGTTGTGGCTATAGATAGAAAGTCTCAAAGAATATTAGCAACAGGGCATGAGGCAAAAGAAATGTTGGGAAGAACACCAGAACAAATAAAAGCTGTAAGACCCATGAAAGATGGAGTAATTGCTGATTTTACAGCAACACAATTAATGCTTAAAAATATTATATATAAAATATGTCAAAGATATAGTGTTGGAAAACCTAGAGTAGTTGTTGGAGTACCTTCTGGCATAACTGAAGTAGAAGAAAGAGCAGTGGAAGAAGCAATTTTACAAGCAGGTGCAAAAGAAGTATATTTAATAGAAGAACCAATGGCTGCAGCAATTGGAGCAAATTTAGAGATTGCAGAGCCAAGTGGAAACATAATAGTAGATATAGGAGGGGGAACCACAGAAGTAGCAGTTATATCCTTAGGTGGAATTGTTGTAAGCAATTCTATAAGAATAGCTGGGGATGAATTAGATGAAGAAATAATTAATTATGTTAAAAGAGAAATGAATTTAGCTATAGGTGCAACTACGGCAGAACAGGTAAAAAAAGAAATAGGATGTGCTATGCCACTAGTTACAGAACTTAGCATGGAAATAAGCGGTAGAGATTTAGCTACAGGATTGCCACAAACTGAGACTATTACTTCAGCACAAGTTGAAGAAGCAATACAAGAATCTATGGATAAAATTGTCGAAATAGTTAAACAAACACTAGAAAGAACACCACCAGAACTTTCATCTGACATTATGGAAAAGGGAATTATTTTATCAGGTGGTGGCGCATTAATTAAAAATTTAGATAAATTAATAGCAGAAAGAACAGAAATGCCTGTATATGTTGCAGAAGACCCGCTTGAATGTGTTGTAAAAGGAACAGGAAAAACATTGGAAGATTTAGAAAGATTAAAGACTGTTCTAATTAATTCTAGAAAAAGAAGATAAAATATTTTTATGTAAAAGCCGGTTGTGTTTGCAAGTTATAAATTTGCGAACCTAAACTATAAAGAAAAATAGAAGGAATGATTAGCAAATATGTATAAAAACAAAAAGAAAGGAATTATAGGAATTATAATAACAATTATAATATTAGTATTGCTAGTAATATTTACAAATACTAATGGAAACCAAATGTCATATATTGAAAATATATGTAATGTATTTGTAATGCCTGTACAAAACGGATTCGCCTATTTAAAAAACAAAATAACAGGAAACGATAGTTTTTTTGCTGATTTAGATACTTTGAAACAAGAAAATGAAGAATTAAAGCAAAAAAATAGCGAACTTGAGCAATCTTTAAGAGAATTAGAAATTATTAAAGCGGAAAACGAAACATTAAAAGAATATGTCAATTTAAAAGATAAATATAAAGATTATAGTACAATTCCAGCAGATGTAATAAACAGAGATATTAGTAATTATAGTAGTACAATTGTTATAAATGTTGGCTCTAATGATGGCATTAAAGAAAATATGACAGTAATTGCAGATAGTGGCTTAGTAGGACATGTAATTTCTGTTTCATCAAACACAGCCCAGGTACAAACTATAGTAGATACAGCATCAGCTGTTACAAGTACAATTAGCACAACAGATGATACAATTATAGTACAAGGTACATTGGACGATAAAGCAACTTTAAGAGCTACATTTATACCTACGGATGCAGTAGTTTTACAAGGAGATAGTGTAGAAACATCAGGAATTGGTGGAATTTATCCAAAAGGAATTCATATAGGAACAATTAAAGAAGTAGTTAATACAAGCAATATTACAGATAGATATGCAATAGTAGAGACAGCAGTTAATTTTACAAAGCTAAACACAGTTTTAGTAATTACAAATAGTGTAAGTGAATAAAAAACATAAATAGAAAGGCATGGTGAAAAAATTGAGAAAAGTAATATCTATTATTGTATTGATAATAACATTTTTTTTATTATATTTTGTACAATCCAATTTTTTCACATGGTTTACTATAGGAGGAATTCAACCTAATTTATTTATAATATATGTTTTAATGATTGGATTATTTGCAGGTAAAAAATTAGGAATTATATTGGGAATAATCTTTGGATTTTACATAGATGTTATTATAGGACGACAAATAGGAATATCGGGGATAATGCTCGGAATTGTAGGGGTAATAGGAGAACTTTTAGATAAAAATTTCTCAAAGGAAAGTAGAGTCACTATAATGTTAATGATAGCAAGTTGTACAGCAATTTATGAAATTGGTTGCTATTTATTTAATGTAATAACACTTGAGATGAATCTAGAAATTATAGCGTTTATAAAAATTTTATTAGTAGAAATTATATATAATTTAATTATTACAATAATAATATATCCATTAATCCAAAAGGCAGGACATGCATTAGAAGACACATTCAAAACAAAGAAAATACTAACAAGATATTTTTAAAAACTAGTCAAGACAGGTGGTGATAGATTGGGGAAGAATGGTGGAGCTGGAGAAAGAATAAGATATAATATAATTACAACAATTACATACATAGTTGGTATAATACTTCTTATACAATTATTTAATTTACAGATTATACATGGGGCTGAATATAGAGAAACTTCTAACTCAAGGCTTACTAGAGAGAGTATTGTAAAAGCTGCTAGAGGATCTATTAAAGATAGAACAGGTGTGGATTTAGTAAATACTGACACAGGATATAGTGTTGAAATATATAGTACAAAAGTAGATGATGAAGGTCTTAACACTTCAATACAAAAATTTGTACAAATATTGGAATCAAATAAGGACGAGTTTGTAGACAATTTACCAATAAAAGTTGAACCATTTGAATTTACTATAGAGTCTGAAGAAGAACAAAAAAGTTGGAAAAAAAATAATAACATAGACGAGAATTATAATGCTGAGCAGGTATTTTATTATTTAAAAAATAAATACAAAATAACAGCAGATGACCTACAAGTAGCAAGAAAAATTATGGCTGTTAGATATGAAATATCAAGAAATGGATATAGTAGTACAAGGTCTGTAACAATTGCAAAAAATATAAGTGATATTTCTGCAGTACAGATAAGAGAACAAAATGCAAGTCTTGCAGGAATGAATGTTGTCACAGAACCAACTGTTTCATATAAGTCAGGAAATTTAGCTTCACATGTATTAGGCTATGTAGGTGCAATAAACAAAGAAGAATATGAAACTAGAAAAGATACGTATAGAAATGACGATATAATAGGAAAGTCAGGAATACAAAAAGTTTTTGAAGAATATTTAAAAGGAACTGATGGTATAAAACAAGTTGATATGACCGTTGACGGAGCAATAACTAGCGAATATATATCAGAGGAAGCGGTAGCTGGGTCTGATGTAGTGCTAACAATTGATGCTAATCTACAAAAAGTAGCAGAAGATGCATTAAAACAAAATATTGAAGATATTGCAGCAGGAAAATATGGTGGAAAAAAGCATAATGCAGATGCTGGAGCAGTAGTTGTTATGAATGTAAACACAGGAGAAGTCCTAGCAATGGCAAGTTATCCAGATTATAACCCTGAAAGATACTCTGAGGAATATTCGGCTGACGATAATTCAGGAAGATATAATAATAGAGCAATATCTAGTGCACAGCCACCTGGTTCAACATTTAAGATGGCAGTCGCAACAGCTGCATTGGCAGAAGGAAAAATAACACCTACAACAAAAATAAATGATACTGGAGTATATCCGTATGGACACCATCCAGCTTGCTGGTATTATAGAAGTTATAGAACAGGACATGGATACTTAAATGTAACACAAGCAATAAAATATTCTTGTAACTATTTCTTCTATGAAATGGGATACAGATTAGGAATTGATAAAATTGCAGAATATGCGCAAAAATACGGATTAGGAAAAAGAACAGGAATAGAATTGGAAGGAGAAGCCTCAGGAACTCTTGCAAGCACAGCGTATGCAGAAAGCATAGGATACACATGGTATTTATCAGATACTTTATCAGCAGCAATAGGACAATCATATAATAATTTTACTCCAATTCAAATGGCAAGATATGTAAGCATGCTAGCTAATGGAGGAAAAAATATAGATGTAAGTATAGTAAAATCTATAATAAATCCAGACGGAACAGAAGTATCAAAAGAAGAAATTGATAAATTTGTAAAAGAAAAATTGGACACTGAAAATGAAGTAAAAGAAGACATTGAAATTTCGAAAGAAAACTTGGATGCAATTAAGAAAGGAATGAGAGGAGTTACAAGCGAAGCCGGAGGTACAGCTTATTCTACATTTGCAGATTTCGATATGGACATTGCAGGAAAAACAGGTTCTGCACAAGTTATAATGCCTGATGGAAAAGAAGAAGCACATGGTTGGTTTGTTGGTTTTGCACCATATGATAAACCAGAAATTGCTGTTGTCGTATTAGTAGAAAAAGCAAGCTCTGGAGGTTACACAGCTTCAGTTGCAAAAGCAATAATGGAAGAGTACTTTGGAATGAACGCAGAGGAAGTTACAGAAGATAAAAATGCACAATCTGGCGTAGAAAGTGTTAGGTAGTAAAATATACTAATGAAGAAAGTGTATAAAATAGTGCGTTTTTAATATAAGAAAATGCTAAATACTTAAGAAATTTTCAAATTATCACACTAAAAAATAAATGGTCAAAAAGAGTACTTAAATAGAAAATGAAACAAACTGGAGGTCAAGATGAATAGTTGTATAAGTATTAGTATAAAAAAGAATCAAGTTGAAATTAAGATTGATGACAATGCTGAACAAAAAGAAATTATAGGGGAACTAAAAAAGAAGATGATGGAACTTAAAAACTTGTACAAAGATGATAAAACACCAATCTTAATTACAGGTAAAATTCTAAAAAATAAGGAAATGGATGAAATTCAAAATCTAATAAAAAAATTTATAGATGTGCAAATAGATTTTGACAGCCCAAAAGTACTAGGGCTACACGGAATAAAAAAGACATTTTATAAAGAAGTTGCAACTTCAGAGACAAAATTCCACAAAGGTTCTTTAAGATCAGGTCAAAGAATAGAATTTGAGGGAAGCCTAGTTATTATTGGGGATGTAAACGCAGGTGCAGAAGTTATAGCAGGTGAAAACATAGTAGTACTTGGCATATTGCGAGGACTAGCGCATGCGGGAGCTAAAGGAAATAAAGACGCAGTTATAGAGGCATCCGAAATAGAAGCAGTACAAATTAGAATTGCAGACAAAGTAAAAGAAATAGAGAAAGATACCGATACAATACGTAAAGTAAAAACATCAGCATATATTAATGATAAAGATGAGCTTATTTTAGAATAGGCTCACCTTTTGGCAATGTGTTTTTTAGCGTGTTAAATAAAAAAATTACGCACTTTACCGTTACAATTCATGGCCTGCTTATCGCAAATTTTAAATATAATTAACAAGCCGTGAATTGTAATACTTTACCATCTTTTAAAATTTAAAACACATTAATCTATATACTTTCGTTATTTTTTATGATAATAGAAGTAAGACTAGTACAATGAACAAAAACTCATCTTTAACACCTTCGTTATATAAAAAGAAAATTAAACAAATAAGCAAAATATCATCTTGATGCAGTTTTATTCCGAAAATTTCAAATAAAACATCATCTTCAATATTAATATTCTTAGATCTAGAATTATTTTTCTCATGCTCAATATTTGAACTTTTAATATGATTAATATGATTGTTATTCACGTTACAATTGCTTTTTTGTGTATAACCATAGTAAGGTCTTGGGTAAAACTGGGGAAATAAAGGATAATTATACGTCATTTTTATTTTCACCACCTAGGGAACCAAACAATTCAAAAGCTTTTCCAAGACCAAACAATTTTACATATTGATCTACTTTTTGTTTTCTGCTATCCTTTAAATAAGGTTTTAAAGACATCAAGAGATTTGCTCTAGGATCATCTTTATTTGAATTCATTGAATCCATTATTTGTTTCATTTTTAAAATAGTATTAATGTCTATGTCAGGAATTTCAGAAGAATTATCTTTGCTATTTTCGCTAGAGCTATTTTGACTGTAATTGCTTTTACCAGAACCATTTAGTTTAGTATTTTTATTGCTTGAATTTGAAGAAGGCTTGAAACCATTTATAATACTTTTTAAATCATCAGGTATTTCATTATTTTTAATCATATTATTAATTTGATTCATTATATTATTCATATCATTATCACTCATAATAACCTCCAATTCAAGATATATATATTTTTAACTATTATTCTGTAAAGTTATTCTTTTTAATCTGATTTATTATAGCATCAGCATCTTTAGAATTTAACATTTTGCTTACTTGATTTAACCCCTGCTCCAATTGATTTTTATCCATTTTCGCAAGCATACTCATAAGTTCACCCATATTCATATTATTATTTTGATTTTTCAAATTATATCATTCCTTCCTAAGGCAAAATTAGTTTCGGAAGTAACAACTCAGAAGATAGTAAACTCTAAAAAGTTTGCTATAATATTACTATAATGTAGTTTCATGTGGCATATATATTGTTTGAATACATGGAGACCACAATATATATCTACCAGCGAAATAGAACGAATTATAAATTAATACCTCCTGAGTTGTTACTTTCAAACTATTAACCTTAATATAATATATGTTAGAAAACTATAATATAATATTCAAAAAGTTAAAAAGTGTGACAATTTACATGCTTGTAACAAAAATGTAATATAAATTTAATATTTCGCTTAAATACTTTATTTCCGTAAAAAGAAATGAAAGTATAAAAGGTAGACACCTAGAAGAATTTGTTGAAATACTAGACAAAAGATGCTAAAATAAACCTATATTATTGAAAATTATAAGGAATAAAAAAGAAAAACATAAATAAAAAATACATGTTTACTCTTATAAAACAGTAAACTGAATTAAAGAGTAACAAAATCTACATAAAAAGTTGGCAAAAATATTGAAAAAACAATAAAAATGTCGTATAATATATTTATATGTTATAAAAAATGGAGGTTATTATGAGTAAACTATTTGAAAAAGTAATTGCATTAATTTTAGTTATGGTGCTAACAAGTGCAAATTTATTGCTGTTAGGAGAATATACATTGGCATATGCACTAAGTGATGAAGAGTTAAGTACACAAGACTCTAAAACAAACAACAAAAATGTTGAGTTTAATGTTTCTTTTGAAGGTGACACACACATTCAAACATTAGATATAGGCAGTGATAATGCTAAATTGTATATGAAAATTAAAGTTAATAGTGAAGGGTATTTGGAAAATGGTATAGTAGAATTCCAAAATGCAAATTTTAAACTTAAAGATGGAATTACAAATGAAAATATACAAAGCATAGAAGGAAATAAGATTATACTAAACAAAATAAAAAATGGCTCAGATATTACTATGGAACTTCCAATACAAATATTAAAAGAAGAAAATGTAGCAATTGATTATTTTAACAAAGAAAGCTTAGCAAAGTTTACAGCTACATATATTGATGGTGAAGGAAATAAAAAGGACATAACCAAAGAAGTAAGCAATAAATTAGCGTGGAAAGGTGATGCAGAATTATTACTAACTGCTGAAAACACAAAATATGTTCCTTACATAGTAGGAGATGAATATGGAGTATTAGTACAAACTAAGGTAAATACAAGCATAAAAGATGCTATATTACCAGTAAAAAATACTAATATAGAAGTAACAGCTCCAACAATCAACAATCTTAAACCTACATTAGTAACTGTAATTGCAAATAAAACAGAAGCTACAAATGGAAAAAATAATGGACTAGATTTTAACAATACTAATTACACATACAATCAAGAAAGTGGAATAGTAAATATAAATGTTTCAAATTTACCAGATAGTATTTCATGGAAGTCAGGAGAAACTGATGAATATCTAGTTACATATCTTTTTGAGGGAAAAGAGGTATATGACTTTGCAAATACAAATGGAATAGACAGTACAGTAGCAGTAAAAGCAAATGTTACATTATATAATAATGAAGACTTAATTAAAAACCAAGAAGTACAAGTACCAGTAAAATATACAGAAAGCTATAAAGCTATAACAGATTTTGCAGTATCTGCACCAGAGAGTATAAGCAAAGGATTTATATATGCAAATTATGACACAGATAAAAAAGTAGAACAAGAATACAGCTATAAATATGTAGCAACAATAAGTAGTTCAAAATTAGTAAGTACAATACAATTCATTCAAAAATATGACAACTTCTTAACAGAAGATGAGTCAAAAGGAGCTACAACTGTTGGAGAAAGTAATTATGCATATAATAAAAGAATAGAAATTAGTCAAGCAATATTTAATAAAATATTAGGCGAAGATGGAAAAATAACAATAAAAGATAGTAATGGAAAAGAATTAGGAGTAATAAATAAAGATACTACATTAACAAATGGAATATATTCAATAGATATAAGTGACAAAAACAATAACAATATTATAATAGAAACAACAGCACCTAAAACAGAGGGACAACTAGAATTTAATATTGTAAAAGCTTTTAAGGGAAACATAGATTACTCTAAAGACCAAATGAAAAACTTCAAAAAATTAGAAATGGAATTGGAAGGAAAAACAAATACAACTACCTTTACATCTAAAGCGCAAACATTATTAAAAGAAACAGAAACAAAAGTAGAATTAGAAGTAAGTAAAAAAGATTTAACAACAGTAGTAAAAAATGAAAATGTAGAAATAAGAGTAATACTTGATACATCAAATGAATATAATGCTTTATTTAAAAATCCTACATTAAAAATAACATTACCAGAAAACATAAAAGAATTTAATTTAAAGAGTTCAAACATATTATTAGCAAATGGATTAAAAATAAAGAGCTCAAATGTTACACAAGAAAATGGTAGATATGTTATAAATGTAGAACTAGAAGGAAATCAAACAGAATATGCAATTAATGCAGAATATAAGGGAGCAATAGTAGTTTTAAATACAGATATTACATTAGATACATTAGCACCAACAGGAATAAACAAAGTAAAACTTGAGTATACAAATGCAAATGATGTTGCTACAAATGCACAAGGAACATTAGAACAAGATGTAAATTACGTAGCTCCAGTTGGAGTAATTGCAGCAAATGAAATTAGTAATTACAAAGACAACATGCCATCAGTTACATCTATTTCAGGTGAAACAAAAACTGTAGAAATAGACACATATTCTAATAAAAGAACAGCTACTATAGATGGTACAATTGTAAACAATTATCAAAACGAAATAGGAAACGTAGTAATATTAGGAAGAATACCAGCACAAGGAAATAAAAAAATAGATGCAGACGAAGAACTAGGTTCAACATTTAATATGATGTTATCTACAGCTATAGGAGTAGCAGGAATAGATAGTTCAAATTACACAATTTACTATTCAGACAATCAAAATGCAACAAATGATTTACAAGATGCAAACAATGGATGGTCTACAGAAGCTAAAACATCTTCTAAATCATATATGATAGTATTCAATAATGACTTTAAAATGCAAGAAGGAAGTAAATTTGAATTTGAATATAATGTAGAAATACCAGAAAACCTAGAACCAAACCAAAAGTCATATTCAATGTACAAAGTATACTATGACAATAATTCAGAAATTGGAACTATGCCAGAAAGTAAAGTATCACCAGTTATGGGAGTTGATACTGGAAAAGGACCAGAACTTGAAATTGAACTTTCATCAACAGCAGATGTTGTTAGAGAAGGACAATACGTAAAAATGAGAGCAAATGTAAAGAACATTGGCTCAACAGACGTAGAAGGTATTAAATTGACAGCACAAAAACCAGAATATACAACTTTCCTTAAGTACGGAGTAGGAAATGGATATTATGAGGTAGAGGGAGATTCAATTACATTAGATGTAGGTAACTTAAAAGCAGGTGAAAGCAAAGAAATTGGTTACTATATAAAAATAGATGATGATACAACAATGTTAACTATAGATATAGAAGATCAAGAGAATCTAACACCAGAAGAAGAAGAAGCAATTGAAAAAGCAGAGAGTTTTCCAAAAGAAATAACAAATGTACTTACTGCTACAGCTAATGGATTTGAAGGACAAATAAAATCTAATGAATATAAGTTGCAAATACAAGATGGCTCTATTTCAATGCAAACATTTTCATATATAACAGATGGCCAAGTACTAAAAACAGGGGATACAGTAATTTATTGTATTGAATTAACAAATATTTCAGATGAAAAAACACTAAACAATACAACTGTAAAAATGCAATTGCCACAAGGAATGAAATATGAAAGTGGATACGTAAAAGATACATGGTCAAGCGAAGAGCAAGTATCTGATGGAATTAGTTATGATGAAAGCACAAATATGCTTACAATAAATGTTGGCTCATTAGAAAGAATGAAAGTTATAGAGTTAAATGCAAAAGTAGAAAACTTAGAGGGTAATTTCTCAGTAATGCCAACAGCAACAGCAGATGGAATAGAAGAACAATATTCAAACATACTAGAAAATAAAGCAGAAAAACCAGATTTAGAAATTTCAGAATTAACTTCATCACCAAGATATGTAAAAGAAACAGAAAATGTTACATACAAATTTACAGTAAAAAATAATGGAGAGTCTACAGCAAGAGGAGTAAAAATAGTAGATGAATTACCAGAAGGATTAGATTTTGTAGAGGCAAAATATACATATGCAAATCAAGAAGAAAAAGTAACAACATTAAAAAATGGAAAAGTTGAATTTACAATAAGTGTGTTAGAGCCAGGACAAACTATAGAAATTTCAATTATTGCTAAAGCTAATTTATTACCAGACAAAAACGATAAAGAAGTAATAAACAGAGTTTCTGTTAGTGCAATATCATTTGATGAGGTACAAACAAATGAAGTAAGCAATATTATAGAATATTATGAAGATGCACATAATGGAAATACTGGAGGAGGAACTTCAGGTAATAATAGGCACAAAATTTCTGGTACAGCATGGATAGATTCAGACATGAATGGTAAGAGGGATACAGGAGAGCAAAGAGTATCAGATATTCAAGTATTTCTATTAAATAAAACTACGGGAAGTATTGTAAAAGATCCAGACTCAAATGAAGATAAAATAACAACTACTTCTCAAAGTGGATCATACCAATTTAACAATTTACCTAATGGAGAATATTTAGTAGTATTTGTATATGATTCATCAAATTACAGCTTAACAGAGTATAAAAAAGCTGGAGTAGATGAAAGCTATAATTCAGATGTTATAGATGTAAATATTACAATAAATGGAGAAAGAAGAATTGCAGCAATTACAGATACTATTACAATAAATGGTGATAACGCAAGAGACATAGACATCGGATTATATACAGCAAATAGATTTGACTTAAGATTGGACAAGACAGTAAGTAAAATAACATTAGCAACGCCAACAATAGGCACACAAACTTATGAATACAATCATGACCTTGCTAAAGTAGAACTTTTAGGACAAAACGTAGGAAAGAGCAGTGCTGTAATTGAATATAAAATAGCAGTAAAAAATGAAGGTTCTGTTCCAGGATATGTAAGTAAAATAGTAGACTATTTACCAGAAAAAGTTTCATTTAATACAGAGTTAAACCCAGATTGGTATTTGTCAGATAATGGAAACATATATAATTCAAGTTTAGCAAATGAGGTTATAAAACCAGGAGAAACAAAAGAAGTAACTTTAATAGTTAGCTTACAAATTACACAAGATGTACTTGGTTCAATGTACAATGATGCAGAAATATATGAAGCATACAATGATCAAGGATTACAAGACATAGATTCTACACCAGCTAATGAAGCAGAATCAGAAGACGATATGTCACAAGCTACAGTAGTTGTATCATTAGTAACAGGTAAAATAGTAATGTATACTTCAATTTCATTAGTAGTAATTGCACTAATTGGATTTGGTATATTTGAGATAAAGAAACATGTTCTAAATGGAAAAAATAAATAAAGAAAGGAGGAAGAACATGAGTAAGAGAATAGTTTGTATAGTATCGACGATATTCGTAGCAATAATTGCAATACTAATGTGCATGCTTTTACTTTCCGACCATGAAGTTAATGCTAATGATGGTATCTTACGAACATCTAGTATCTCCATAGGAGAATTAGCAGAAGGAGAAGAAGACCCAAACTCATATAACTATTATGTTGACGCAGGAATGTTTGAAGCACACGAACATCAACCACCACCACATGCTATACCAATATATGGAGGATACCAAATATATTGTGTACAACCAGGTGGAGAAATAAGATATAGCGATTCTACTCTTACATATGACCAAATACAAGAATTAGACGGTAAACAATATAAAAAATCTTGTAGAAGAAAACCTGATCAACCTTATAAAGATAAGTATAGCTGGCCTGTATTCTGGCAAAGAGGAGGAGGAAAATTATCTCCTGCACTTGCATATATTGTTTCTGGAGAACCTATAGGGGAATACTCTTTAGATAAGCAATATGGTATGTGGAATATGGCAGAGTTAGGATTAGATGGTGGAATTATGATGAGTTCTACATCAGGTGGAAGTTCTAGCTATGATAAAGTAGCTGCTGACTATGCAGAATATGATGAACTAGTTAGAGACAAAGGTTTGCAACCAGAAGACCAAACAGTATTAGAAGGGGAAGACAAAGTAAGAGTTAAAGTAAATACAACTACAGGTAAATACACAATAGGACCTTTTAGAATTAATTACACAAATGGTATATATGGAGACACAGCATTTTCAGGAATTTCTGAAATGGTGGTTTATGGCTATAATGAAGCAGGAGAATTAGTAAATGACAATATAAAAGTAGAGAAAATTGTATTAGAAGAAAATGGCTCTTATGGTAGTTCAGTTGAACCAGAATACTTTGAACCAGATGATACTTTAAAAATTGACGAAACTGAACAAGTATACCCAGAACCAGGTCAAGGATTCCAAATAATTATATCTGACCCAAATGAAGGAATAACACCAAAAGATCCAAACTATATTACAGGAGTATATTTAAAAATTAAATTCAAATATATGTTAGCAAATGGTGAGTATAGATTATTTGAAGGTATAAAATATCAAGTAAAATATGATATAGACGAAATTAATCATCATGAGCATGGAAAAAATCATAGAAAATGTTGGGATAACTTAGCAACATGTTGGATAAAAGAAGAAAAACAACAATGGGTTGCAACAATGGATGCTATTAGATCAATCTATGAGCAAGAAATTATGATTCCAGGCGGATGGCCACCTGGACAACCACCAGAGGATATTCCAAAAATAAAATTAGAGATGGAATTAGGTGGATATGTATGGGAAGATGGAGTTGCTACAAAAGAGGACAAAGCAGATGGTGTAATAAATACAACCGGAGATAACATAGACAAGAGATTAAAGAATGTAAAAGTTACACTATATAAAGAAGATGGCACAATAGCAGAACTATCAAAAGACCCTAATGAAGCAGGAATTTCAGAAGAAGATTTAATGCATAGAATAAATCCTACATATACTGATGAAGAAGGTAGATATTTATTCCAAGGAATAAATCCAATGGAAAAATACTATGTAATATTTGAATATAATGGACAAAGATATTTGCCAACAGAATATTTGAATACTGGTAGTGGACAATATTCATCAGCAGAAGAGATGGTTAATGCAGGATTGTTTAATACTACAGAATGGAAAGTAACTTCAAAAGGTACAGAATCAGCTTCTTCTACTATAGAAGGTGTAGAAATCTCGAGAGAAGCATATGACCAAAGATTTAGTCATATAACTGCTTATCCAGAAAATTACCCATCTACAAACAATCTAGGTTGGGCAACTAATGGATACAATGCTTCATATTCTCAAATAGACTTAATGGGATACACTTTAGGAGATGATGGAACATATAGTCAAACAACAACACAATTAGTTGATGGATACCTATATGATGAGCTAGGATTAGAGACAGATGAATTTGCAGAAGGTGCAATTTCAAAAGCTGTTAGAGAATATATAAATGCAAACAAAGCATTCCCAGATGAGAACGCAATGAAAGGTATATATTCACAAATAGCTGGAGGAGATGAAGACCTTCAAAGAAAAATACAATTTATTGAAGACTCATATATACAAGCATACTCAGGTTCACCAAAAAGTCAAGAAATAGACTTGTATCCAGTATTTGACGAATTTGTTATAAACGTTACGGATGAAGGAATAGAGATAGACTTTGATCCAAATAGCAATATAGATGGATATTTTGACATAGAAAGTGAAATAGTAGATGGTGTCGAATATAAGGCATTGTACTATGGAGAATATTACATCAACTTAGGTTTATGGAGAAGACAAGAATTTGATGCTACATTAAGAAAAGATGTTTATAGAGCAGCATTGAAGATTAATGGTAAAACAGTAGTATACAAATATGATAAGAGAAATGCTACTGCACCAGGAAATTCAGACGAAGATCCTACAAACAAGGCTGATGGTCAAGATAACCAAACTTATTGGGACATAAATGTAAGAATGTCAGATTATGATTACTATTATGGTATGGGTTATAACAGAGAAATTTATGATACAGATTATAAATTTAATACATCTGGAGGAATAATGGAAGGACACCCAGGAGAGCCACTAGAGGTGTATATAACATATAAAGTTACAGTAAGAAATCAATCAATGTCTACATTAACCCAAATAAAACAAGTAGTAGACTATTATGACAAAGACTATACATATAAGCCAAACTTATCTTGGATTACTTATAGAGAAAACGGAAACAATAGCTTTGCAGTAAGTGAAGACGAATATACGAATATGATGTCTCAAGAACAATCTGAAATAGATGCAGAATCAACCTCAGCTAATCAATTTATAACAAGTGTAAATGCATTTGATGTAAAAGCATCAGAAGATGCCGAAAGACCAACTACAGAAAAGGATTTAACTGATAAAGGTTATAAGAATTTATACATAAATGGATTGGCAGACAAGAAACTTGCAAGTGGAGAGTATGCAGATATTTATTTGACATTCGAAGTGAATAAAGATGGATCTGGAAAAGTAATAACAGACGGAGAAGATGATCCTAAAGAAAATATTGCAGAAATAAATGGATATGCAACATATTATAAAGATGGAACACAGCTTCCAAATGGAGTTACAAAAGGTTCTGGAGACATAGCGGGATTATTAGATAGAGATTCTAACCCAGGTAATTTGGTAAGCCAAGACCTAGAAGGAGAAAAATACGAAAAGAACTTTGAAGACGATACAGATAGAGCTCCAGGAATAAGAATATTTGTAGATCCTAATGCAGTAAGAAAAGCAAATGGTACTGTATGGGAAGATGAAAGAACTGAAGATGTAGATGGTGCTTTAATAGGTGATGGTATAAGACAAGAAAAAGAGACAAAAGTAAGTGGTGTTACTGTAGATTTAGTTGAAAAGGGTAGAGACGGAAAAGAATATGTATGGTATACTACTACAACTAACGGAGAAGGAAGATACGAGTTCAATGAAGGATATATTCCAGGTGATTATATTATAAGATTTAGATATGGTGACACTGATGCAACAGCATTAAGCACAGAATCTAAAGGAAGTACTGGAAGCAATATTGTATCTTACAATGGTCAAGACTTTAAGTCAACGCAATATCAAATAGAACTTGAACAATCAGACTACACAGATATAGACCACAGATACCAAGGATATAAAGATACTCAAAATCAAAATGAAAGTGGAAAATATAATCCTAATAAAGGAAGTCCAACTAATGACACATTTGGATATGATATATATACAACAGACAAAGCAACAGAAGGGGGAAATAACTACTCGGATGCTAAGGATATTTGGAGCATAAGACAAGGTGTAATAGATTATAGTGCTAATAATGTTACAAACCATGTGGCTGAAGTTTTAGCATCACCATATGAAGTACCAACATATAATGGAACTGAATATAGCGATGAAGAAATGAGAGATTTATATAATGAATTAATTGACAAAACTAAAATGACAGCTGAAACAGGTATTATAGTTGTAGAGTTTGAGTATGATAGACAACAAACTGATGGCTTAAAAGAAACAGAAAATAATGGAGAAAACTCAAGCAAAGACTATTATACTGGAGATAACAAATATAATGGTAACTATGTATTAGGCAATATAGACTTCGGATTAGTTGAAAGACCTAAGGCACAACTTGAGATAGACAAATCTGTTGCAAACGTGAAAGTAACACTTGCAAATGGAACTATACTATTTGATATAAACGAAGCTGCAAACAATGCATTATGGCAAGTCCATAAAGAGTATAGTATAGACGAACATATGAAAGACGGAAAATATGACGAATACTATGGAGAAGATGACAAACATAGATATTCATTCAGAGAAGAAATTGATAAGGACGTATCAGGAACAGACAAAGGCTTAATACAACTTACAATGGATCAAGAAATAATGCATGGTGCTACAATTCAAATAACATATACTATAAAAATAACAAACGTTGGTGAGACAGATTATGCAGATGATGATACTAAAGACTTCTATTATAAAGGTGAAAACAATGGCACAAGCATAGTAACGACTACTGCTAACCAAGTAGTAGATTATGTACAAAACAATTTAACATTTGATGAGAATAATGAAGCTAATAATGGAAGTAACAAGGCAGATGGATGGAAGGTAATAAATGTACAAGATTTAACAAATCATTCTGATGTAAATCAAGATTTGGTTAATAAGAAACTTGAAAGTGGAGCAACTAAAAAGTTATCTGCATTCAATACAATAGTACATACTGAAAGCTATGGAAATGATAATTTACAACCTGGTGCTAAAACAACAAGAACATTGATATTATCACAATTAATCAACCCAGAAAATACAGATGACGATTTAACATATGGAAATATGGTTGAAATTGTTAAGACATCTAACACAGTTGGTAGAAGAATGGCTTACTCTGTAGTAGGTAACCAAGATCCATCACTACAAGATGCATCAGAAGTTGATGCAAACATAGCAGAAAGAATAGTTATATTGCCACCATTTGGTGAGGTACGTATCTACTATATCTTAGGTGTAGTAATAGCTGCAATGTTAATAGGAGGAATTATACTAATAAGAAGAAAAGTACTTAAAGGAAAAGACAAAACAGAGTAAGGATAGATTAGTATAATAAGTATGAAGAGAAGGATACTTTTTAAAGTATCTTTCTCTTTTTTGGGTTTTTAACCGCAAAATCTTGAAAAAAGCACCATTTTGCGGTAAAATAATAATGGTTAATTGGTAAAAAAGAAAATAAAAGAAAAAAACACATCACATTTTGTAAAAAACTTTTTTATATTATGGATTAAATGTGACAAAAAAGTATTTTCAAATGAACTATAATTAAGTAGCATTAAAGTTATAGCTACATACACAAAAGAGAAACATGAAGAAAAGACATTAATGCATAAATAAAGGTATGATACATGAAAAAGAGTTATGTGCAAAAAATTACACAGTATTGTATCGCTACCTAAGAAAGGTGAGTGTGATTATGTTTCAAAATATAAGTAGGGATGGAGTAAATAATCAATTTGATTATGACGAAGAAAATAAAAAAGTTAGTACAAAAGATGTGTTAAAAAGACTATTTGCAAAGCAAAATATATTCTTATATATAGTTACATTTATGGTGTCAATGGTAGGGCTGGATGATAGTAGCCTTATGTTTACAATAGCACCATTTGGACTGGCTATTATTGCAGGAGCTCTGAGCAACAATAGGCCAATAGGCATAATGTATGTTTTAACACTTATAGGTACATTTATTAGGTTTGGTTTTAATGACCTTCTTGTATATTTTATAACTTCACTTGTATTTTTTGTAGCAGTACTTATAATTAGGCCAAGATTACAAGATGGAGTTAATGAACAAAAAAGAATTGGTCCACATTTATTCTTTGCAGTGGTAATTGTTCAAATAATACCTAAATTTTTTGGTACATTATTAGTATTTGATGTATTAACAAGCATAATGCTTGGAATGACATCATACATATTCTATAAAATATTTGTAAATGCAATAACCATGATAATAGATTTTGGAACTAGAAGGGCATTTACAATAGAGGAAGTAATAGGTACAAGCCTTTTACTATCAATTGCTGTAACAGTATTTGGAGATTTAAATATATTTGGTTATAGCATAAAAAATATACTTAGCATATTAATTGTTTTGGTATTAGGCTGGAAAAATGGGATGCTTGTTGGTGCAACTGGAGGAATAACCATAGGAGTTGTACTTGGAGTAATTACAGGTTCAGAACCTATAATGATTGCAGCTTATGCTATATCTGGATTAATTGCAGGGCTTCTAAACAGATTTGGAAGAATAGGTGTAATAGTAGGATTTGCTATTGGAAATGTAGTATTTGCATATGTTACAAATGGTAATACAACACAGTTAATAATGTTTCAAGAAATACTAATTGCATCACTTGGTCTACTGGCAATTCCTAAAAATATTGAGATTAATATAGAAGATTTGGTGGGAAGTACAAAACTTTTACCAGAGACAACAGAAAGAGACTTAGAAGGAAACAAAGATACAATATACAAGTTAAACAGTATATCAGAAACAATATTTGACATGGCAGAAAGCTATAGAGAAGCAGCTGCAACAATACTTACAGAAAAGGAATTAAAAGAGCAAGAAAAGAATAATATAGATATTTTTGTGGAAGAGCTTAAAAAGAACATAGAAAATTTAGAAGATAATATGCTTTATGATGAAATGTATTATCCTACAGAACAACTAGTTACGGATCTTTTTAACTATTTATTAGAAAACGACATTATAACAGAAAAAGAATTTATAAAAATACTAGAAAAGAATAACAACTACATAGTTGGATTTGATAATACAAAAACACAGGCAAAAGAAGATGTATACCAAATTGTAAAAGCAATTAACTACTCATATAGAGTAAGCAAAATCAACTTCATATGGAAAAAGAAACTAGACGAGAGCAAAAAGAATGTATCAGAGCAACTAAAAGGAGTTTCACAAGTAATATCAAAAGTTGCAGAAGATATAAATAAAGAAGAGGAGCAATTCATTGATAAAAAGAAAGAAATCATGAAATTGCTTGAACAAAAAGAAATCGAAATAAAGAATATTGAAATAGAACAAAAAGATTCTGGAAGATATATAGTAGAAGTATATACTGATAAATGTGCTAATCCAGATGGTACAGAGTGCGATATAAAGAAAATATGTAAGATACTTAGTAAAGCATTAGATCAAAAAATGGTAATGCAAAAACAAGAATGCGGAATAAGATTAAATAAAGATATATGTAAATTTACATATATATCTGATGATAATTACAATATACAAATAGGAACAGCAAAATCGACAAAATCTGGATCAGCTGTTTCAGGAGACAGTATATTACAAATAAAATTAGAAGATGGAAAATACTTGTTAGCATTAAGTGATGGAATGGGCTCAGGGCCAGAAGCAATGAAAAGCAGTAAAATAGCAGTAAAAATGCTAGAAAGATTATTAACAGCAGGATTTGACAAAGATGTATCTTTAAAATTAATAAACTCTACTTTGTCAGCAAATACAGAAGATGATATGTTTGCTACATTAGATATAGAAATATTAGACCTATACAATGGTAATATGGAATTCATAAAAAACAGTGCTTGTCCTACATATGTAAAAAGAGGCAGAGATATACAATTGCTAAAATCAATGTCATTACCAACAGGAATTTTAAATGATGTAGATTTGGTTGTATATGACTATGACTTGCAAGATGGAGACATATTAGTAATGTGCACAGATGGAGTAATAGACTCAAATAAAGAATTTGTAAATAAACAATTATGGCTACGATATTTATTAGAAGATATTGAAACAAACGATGCACAAAAAATAGCAGACATTATTATAGGAGAAGCTATAGACAACGACTTTGGTAACCAAAAAGACGACATGAGTGTAATAGTTGCTAAGATAACAAAAAAATGAGACTTTAACAAAGGGAACACTTCTTTTGGTAAAAGCTTTTTGGCAAAAGGAACACACCTGGAATGTGGAATGACATTTTTGGGTGTGTTTTTTTGCTACTTTTGCACTTCAAGACTTGCCAATTGCTATTCATAAATATAGGGCAAGAAAATGTTATTTCTTGCCTTACAAGTGTAAATAGGTCAGTCGTGAAGTGTAAAAAGTAGTGTCTATTTTATTATTGTTTAAAGCTGTATACAACAAAAAAACGAAAAGCTCTAAACAGTCCCCTTTTTTGTGAAAATTGTGCAAAAAATGTTGTAATTAGTCTCAAAAAATGATATAGTATACATGCAAAATACTAACTTTTGAAGGAAGGAATGATGTTATAGCATGAGTAGAGGCAGAAGATTTGAGGGAGAACAAAAGCTAAATTTAAAAAAAGTATTTGCAGTAATTATAGCAATTGCAGTAATAATTATGTTTTTTATAGGAATAAGCAAATTATTTAAATCAGATGGCAATAAAGTAGAAAAGGCAGTAGCATTAAAATACTTTCCAGTTTATACAGAAGGAAAGTGGGGAGTTATAGATTCAAGAGGTAATACAATAATTACTCCAAATTATGATGAATATATAGTTATTCCAGATAATACAAAGGGATTATTTATATGTACAACTGATGTGAATTATGAAGATGGTACATACAAGACAAAGGTTTTAAATGAAAAAAACGAGGAACTATTTACAGATTATGATACTGTAGAGGCAATAGAAAATTACGATAGTAGTAATAATTTGTGGTATGAGTCAGGAATTCTTAAGGTATCTAAAGGAGGAAAATATGGAATAATAGATACAAATGGAGGACAAATAGTTGGTTGCGATTATGATTCAATAAATGCTTTAAAAGGTGTTACAAATAGTTTATTAACACAAAAAAATGGAAAGTATGGTCTAGTTGATAATGTAGGTACAGTAATTATAGATAACCAATATGAAGCTATAGAGCCAGTTTCAAATCAATTTGAGAATGGATATATAGTTAAAAATGAAGAAGGAAAATATGGAGTTATAAACTATACAAAAACAGTAGCAATAGAAACAAATTATGACGACATCAAGAATGTATATGGAAATGGAAAATATTATATTGTAAAAGAAGGAGACAATTGGGAAGTTATTGATGTTGAAGGAAAGAAATATTTATCAGGAGAATATGATGATATTGTTTCTGTAAACGGTGAGAATGCAATTGTTATAAAGAATGATAAATATGGAGTTGTAGGAATAACTGATGAAAAGAATATAATAGATATAAAATATGATAATATAACTTATGCTACTGGCAACAATTATATAGTAAATAATAATGGAAAATTCGGAATAATGAATTCAGAAGGAAATACACCTATAGATTTTAATTATTCAAACATAGTTTATAGAAGAGCAGGAAATTTTTACGAGGCTATGAATGATGATTATACCTCAGATTTAATAGATTCAGATTTGTCCGTAAAGCTATCTAAAGTAATAGTTTCTGAATTAAATGAAGAAAAAGGTTATATTAAAGTAAGAGTAGATGATATTGATAAATACTATAATTTTAGATTTGAAGAAAAAACTGCTAAAGATATTTTTTCTACAAATACTATTTACTTAAGTAAAAACGATGAGGGAAAATATGGATTTGTAGATAAAAATGGTAATGTCGTTGTTAATTATATATATGATGAAGCAAGAGAACAAAATGATTATGGATATGCTAGTGTAAAACAAAATGGATTATGGGGAGCAGTAGATTCTAATGGGCAAGTAGCTATGTCACCATCATACAATTTGGATAACAATATATTAGTGCAGTTTATTGGAAAATGGCATTTAGGAGAAGACTTGAATTTGTATTACTTTACAGATAGTGAATAAAATAGAATTATTTATAAAATTCGTTTCATCTTGCTGGCAGACATATTTTGTCTGCTCCAAGTTTTGCATAAAAAATATGTTTGCCATGTGGAACTATTTATCATATAATTTAACTAGGAGGAATTAAATTGGAACTTATGACAAAATATCAATATACGTATTTTATTTATCCATATGTAATTGATGAAAAAAACTATAAAAAATATTTACAAGGTTTACTTCGTAACAAAAAATGCAAAATAAGATTTTTTGATAAGCAAAAAGACATACATTTATACACATATTTTTTACCAAGTATACGAGAGTATATGTTTTGGTCTTTTGGACTAGACAAAAAAAGTATTAGAGATTTTGAAAAAATGGATTCAACACTTAAATCTACATTGTTATCAGAACATGATTGCAATATATTTAATTATGAGCTTACAGAAAATTTGCAAGGTAAAGTTGATGAAGAAAATGGAATTTTTTTCGAAATATCTGAGATAAAAATAATATGTTTTAAATCAGGTGTATGCTTCTTAATGTTTAAGACTAACTTAGAAGACAACTGCAATTTCTCAGACATTTTAAATTTTAATTATAAATTTAGGGAAATTAATTCTATATCATATAATTTGAAAGAATATGAGAATATAAAAATACAATCTAGTTCTTTTAAGAATGTAAAAGATATATCAATGTTAATAAAAGAATTGACAGGCAAAGATAATATCTCAAAAAAGGCAAATATCGGAAATGATAAGTTCTTTGTATATTCATATACTTGTTTGGATCAAAAAGATTGGAATGAGAACACAGAAAATGATAGCTTAAATAATCTTTTTGAGAAATATAGAAGTGTGCAACCAGCAAATTCACAGATGGTAGATGATGAATTTGCAACTAGAAATAGCAATATAGATGAGATAAAAAATATTTATAAAAATCAATATATAAGATATGGATTTACAATGTCTAGTACAGTATTATTTACATCAAATATAAATACTACGAATTTTACAGTAGTACCTCAAAAATTTGAAAGTGAATATCTATATATGTATATATTAATTTTATACAAAAAAATGACCTTGAATAAATTAAATTATCAATTCAAAAATAAATTTAAAGAAGCAGAAAAAGGCTTTTTGGATTTTACAAAAAGGCTTTGGATACAAGATATTACAAATGAAGAGTTTGGAAATAGACTTGAAAAAGTATGGAATGAAAAATTGGACATAGAAAATACATTTGTAAAGCTTAAAAGTGAATATGATGTTACATATAAAAAGCATAATGTAGAAGAATTAAATAAGAATAATATAGTTACTTTGGTAATCGTGGCAGTGATATTAGTTATTAATCTTATCGCAATTTGGATAGCTCAAAAATAATTGGATTTTGGCGTTGTAAACTTTACATGTGAAAAAAACTTTAGAGTACTACATGAAGTATGCTCTTTTGGCTTTTTTGTTCGTTTGCCTAGCCCAAGCACCAATTATTTTCGAGTATATAAATAAAAAATGGAGGAAAAGTTTGAGAATTACAACAGGTATAGATATAATTGAAGTAGATAGGATAAGGAAAGCTATTGAGGATTTAGGAGATAGCTTTTTAAATCGTATATATACAGAAAAAGAAATACAATATTGTGAAGCTTCAAAAGCAATGAAATACCAACATTATGCAGCAAGATTTGCTGCAAAAGAGGCAGTCTTTAAAGCAATATCTGAGTTTATTAATGGAAGAGAAGATGCTTTGTGGAAGAACATTGAAGTTTTAAATAATGAGTGTGGAAAACCTTATATTAATGTGGATAAGTTAAGAGAAAATATTAGTAAAACTGTGGATGATTTTACTTTGGAAAGTATAGATGTTAGTTTGTCGCATGTGGGGGAAGTAGCTGTGGCAAGTGCAGTACTTGTTGCGAAATAAAGAAAAAGAGGTGAACGTGGAAAATGGAGCTTTTTGATTCACATGCTCATTACAATGATGAGAAATTTGATGAGGATAGAGAAGAGCTAATTCAAAATATTTATGATTCTGGGGTAACCAGATTAATTAATGCTGGGTATAGTTTAGAATCTTCAAAATATGCTTTAGAGATTGCAAAGAAGTATGATTGGATGTATACAATTTCTGGAATTTCTCCAAATGATATTCCAGGAGAAAAAAGCAATCTTGAAGAACAATTAAAAGAGCTAGAAGAATTTATACATAAAGAATTAAATACAAATAAAATAGTAGCAATTGGAGAGATAGGACTAGATTATTATTGGGAAAAGGATGAAAACAAAAGAAATCTTCAAAGAGATGCTTTTATAAAGCAAATAGAATTAGCTAATAAATATGAATTACCTATTGTAATTCACACAAGAGAAGCTGTTATGGACACTTTGCAAATACTAAAAGAACATATTGTCAAAAAGAATGGTGTATTTCATTGTTGTCCATTGAATAGAGAATTAGTAAAAGAGGCACTAAAGCTAGGATTTTATATTTCTTTTGCAGGACCAGTAACATTCAAGAATTCTAAAAATGCAAATGAAATAATAGAAATGGTTCCGTTAGATAAAATTTTAATTGAAACTGATAGCCCATATTTGTCACCAGAGCCACATAGAGGGAAAAGAAACGATTCTAGGAATGTTAAGTATATTGCAGAAAAAATTGCTAATGTAAAACAATTGAGCCTAGATGAGATTGCTAGAATTACATTTGAGAATACTAATAAAATTTTTGGAATTTGAAGTAGACTTACTTCAAATTCCTTATTGCCTCAATTCTATCATCTATAGAAGGGTGAGTTGAAAATAAACTTGTTTTTCTTTTCTTCCCATCTTTTGCATTTGCTTTAAATGGACTTACTATATACATATATGCAGTAGCATTATTTGCAGTTCTAAGTTCATTTGGGTCACTATCTAATTTTTGAAGTGCTGATATTAAACCATCTGGGTTTCTTGTAAGTTCTACTGCACTGGCGTCTGCCAAGAATTCTCTACGTCTAGATAATGCAAGTTGCATTAATTGACCAAAAATTGGAGCTAATATTAAGCAGATTAAGCCAATTAGCATTAGGATTGGATTTCCTTTCTCATCGTTATCTCTGCCTCTTCCCCAAAACAAAGCACGGCTTACAAAATCTGCTAGCATTACAATAAAACCAACCATTACACTAACTACTGCTGAAAGTCTAATATCATAGTTCTTTATATGGGATAATTCATGTGCTACAACACCTTCAAGTTCATAATAATCCATTTTATCTAATAATCCTGTTGTGACACATATAACTGAGTTCTCTGGATTTCTACCTGTTGCGAAAGCATTAGGTTGAGGGTCGTCCACAACATATAATTTTGGTCTGTGTTCTAGTCCAGATGCAACCATCAAACCATCCAAAATATTATTTAATTTTTCATATTGTTCTTGATCCGCTGGATGAGCTCTATTGACAGAAAGAACTATTCTATCACTATAATAATATGATGCCCATGAGGTACTAATTGAAAAAATCATGGCTATTACAATTGAAAATTCGCCTAAATCAAATGCCATACATACATAATATACAATTAGTGTAATTACTACTAAAAAGATTGCTATAATTACACCTGTTTTTATTTTATTATTTCTTATATCTTCATACATAATTAATCAATTCCTTTTTATAATTATTGCTATTAAGAAGAATTAGCTAGATTATAGCTTTAGCACAAAAAGTATATTTGAAAAAAATTGAATTTTGTGTAAACACCTAACCGAGCCATTATAAATGGCGAGTGCGTTACCAATAAATAAAAAATTGAGAAATATACTTTGTACTATAAAGTGTGTAGAATATCTCAAAAACAATAACGATTTTAAGCTTTTTTTAAGTTATAGGAAATTGGATTTCCTATAACTTAAAAAACAATCTTACTTGCTAAAATCAACTTTTACATTCTTTCTAGCTTCGGCATTGTCTACTTCAAATAGTGTTTCAGCAGTGAAGTGGAACATTGATGCTATAATATTTGAAGGGAAAACTTCTAATTTTGTGTTATATCTAGTTACAGTATCATTGTAAAATTGTCTTGAATATGAAATCTTATTTTCTGTGTTTGTAAGTTCTGTTTGTAATTCTGAAAAGTTTTGGTTTGCCTTTAAATCTGGATAATTTTCAGCAACAGCCATAATTGTTTTTAAAGTGTCAGATAATTCATTATCAAGTTTAGCCTTCTCATCAACTGTTTTTGCATCTGCCCAAGAAGAACGTAAATCTGTAACCTTAGTAAGTACATCAGCTTCGTGTGCCATGTATCCTTTTACTGTTTCAACAAGGTTTGGAATTAAATCAAATCTTCTTTGTAATTGGACATCTATTTGGCTCCAAGCGTTCTTTACTCTAAGTCTCATTGTAACTAAGCTGTTATATAATGCTATTAAAGCTATAATTATAACTGCTAGTATAATAAGTACAATCCACCACATAAATTTGCTTCCTCCTTTTTTAATATATATTATAATAACATAATTATTTATATTATACAACGGATTTGTGAAAAGTATGTGAAAAATTGTAACTATTTTACTATAATTTACAACCGTTATTTTGTAAAGATAGCCGTGAATTGTAACTAGTAATTTTATACAATTCAGCATAGAAATTAGTAATATTTTTGGTACAAGCAGCATATAATATAATATGACTGTTAATTTGTATATAAACTAATCTTGCTGGTGAACATATCTTCTACTATACAATAGAGTTAGTAAGAGTATAAAATATAAGATGAAAAGTAATATAAATTAGGGAAAAATTAAATTAATTACAACAATGAAGCGGGGTAAAGACATAGGTAACATAAATGTAAATTATCAAATTCAACAGGGGCAACTAAAAGCGGATTCTACCCAAAATTTGACAGAAAAGAATAATTATGGTATAATAACATTGTTGCTTTTAAAGGAGGGAACAATTTAAATATGAGAGGTAATGATAAAGCGTCCATATCGCTGAGAAAAATAGTATGTATTAGTATAATCTTTATATTCATACTAAGTGTAGGCGTAATGGCAGGCAATGTCAGCTTAAGAAATGTTAAAATAGTACTTTCAAGTGGTTATGAAATGGATATTTTAACAACTAAAACAAGTGTAAAAGAGATTTTAGAGGAAAACCATATTGTATTATTAGAAGATGAAAAGGTAACACCAGATACAAGCGAAGAACTTTCAGATAATAATACTATTACAATATCAAAAGAGTCAGAAGATGTAGAAGTAAGTGATAAAGTAGAAAAATCTTCTGAGGTTACAACTGAAGACATATTGGATAATTACTCTAAAATAATTGAAAAGATTGTTGTAGAACAAGAGACAATACCTTACGAAACAATTACAAAAGATGTTACAACAGGTAGTGGAAGTAAACAAGATAGAGTGGTTCAACAAGGTAAAAATGGATTAAGAGAAATAACATATAAAATAAAATATCAAAATGGCAAAGAAATAGAAAAAACAAAGATGTCATCTAAAGTTGTAAAAGAACCAGTTGATAAAATAATAGAAGTTAGAACAAAACAAATTACAACAAGAAGTAGTAGTACTTCAAGAACAACATATAACGGTGGAAAATGGTCATATTCATCTAGCGAAATAGATTTATTGTGTGCTATAACAGCACAAGAATGTAGCTCAAGCTATACAGGTGCATTAGCAGTTATAACAACAGCATGCAATAGAACAAAAAGTAGTAGTTGGAGACGATATGGTACTGACCCATTAAGTCAATATAAGGCTCCAAGTCAGTTCTGTTATTCAATAGATAGTCATTGGAGAAAAAGATTAAATGGTAATTATCCATCATATGTAAAGCAAGCAGTCTTAGATGCACTAAATGGTAAAAGAAATCATAATTATTTGTCATTTAGAGCAGCAGGAAGTCATTCAGGAGAAATTATAGGTGGAAATGTATATTTCAACTCATTATAATATAGACAAAGAACAATAAATTGGTGGAAGGAGATGGGAGACCATCTCCTTTTAGTTGAAAAGGAATTATATAGAGGTTATTAAATAAAATTTTTGTTAGAGCGTAAATTCGCTCGAAAGGAGGATAAAATGAAGTTAGTGTCATGGAATGTAAATGGATTAAGAGCAGTAGTAAATAAAGGATTCGAAGATTTTTTTAGAGATATAAATGCTGATGTTTTTTGTGTGCAAGAAACAAAAATGCAAGAAGAACAAGTAGATGATAAATTAAAAAACATTTTTGATGGATATTATTGCTATTGGAATAGTGCAGAGAAAAAAGGTTACTCTGGAACTGCAGTATTTTCTAAAATAAAGCCATTAAATGTTACATATGGAATTGGTATAGAAGAGCATGATAAAGAAGGAAGAGTAATAACAGTAGAATATGAAAATTTTTATTTAGTAAATTGTTATACACCTAACGCAAAAAGAGAATTAGAGAGATTAGATTATAGAATGGTGTGGGAAGATGAGTTTAGGAATTATTTATTAAAACTTAACGAGAAAAAACCTGTTGTATTATGTGGGGACTTAAATGTGGCTCATGAGGAAATTGATTTAAAAAATCCAAAAACGAATAGAGGAAATGCTGGATTTACTGATGAAGAGAGAGGAAAAATGACTGAACTATTAAATTCAGGATTTACTGATACTTTTAGGTATTTGTACCCAAATAAAGAAGGTGTGTATTCGTGGTGGTCATACATGTTTAAGGCGAGAGAAAAAAATGCAGGATGGAGAATAGACTATTTTATAGTATCTAAATCAATTGAAAATAAAATAAAGGAAAGTTATATTTTCTCTGAGATTATGGGAAGTGATCATTGCCCTGTTGGTTTAGATTTAGAAATATAATGTAGTTGTTATAGTGCTCTTGCATAGAAAATTAAAAAGCTTGCTATTGGTTAAGCTAATATTTACAAACAATACTTAAAAATAGTTTGCTTTTGAAAGGTGAAAATAAGAGAATTAAATAATATAAGAAGGGAGATGCAAATGGAAAACAACAAGAAAAAAATAACTAAGTGGCTTTATTGGTTTTTATTTGCGGTTGCTATAATCTTAGTATATAAAACATTAGACAATTTTTCTGCAATAGGTAATTGGATAAAAAATTTTTTGGATGCGATTATGCCATTTATAATTGGTCTACTTATTTCATATTTATTTTACATACCTTGTAGAAAAATAGAAGGAATATATAAGAAAAATAGGAAAATAAAATTCATTAGCAAAAGAGCAAGGGGTCTTTCTATTTTAACAGTTTATCTAATAGCTATATTAATTCTTGTAATAGCAATAAACTATTTGTTACCAATAATAGCAAGCAGTATTATAGATTTAGCTACAAATATACAAGGATACTATAATTCTCTAATGACAAATATAGATACTTTGCCAGAAGATTCAATTTTTAAAAATGAAATATTTTTAGACATAATAGATAGTATAAAAAATATTGACTTAAAACAATTTTTTAACATGAATAAACTCGCAGAATATGCACAAGGTGTAATAAATGTAGCAGGAGGAATATTAGACTTTTTTGTAGCAATAATAGTTTCAATATATTTGCTATTGCAAAGAAAAGAAATAATGGAATTTATAAAAAAATTAGTGAAAGTATTATTTAAAGAAAAGGCATACAAGAATATTGGAAAATATTTTGATAGATCAAACAATATATTCTTTAACTTCTTAGCAGGACAATTGATAGACGGAATTGTAATAGGAATTATAACCTCTATTGCTATGTCTATATTGGGAGTGAAATATGCAATATTATTAGGATTTATGATAGGAATATTTAATCTTATACCATATTTTGGAGCAATAATTGCAGTAATAATTGCAGCTTTAATAACTTTATTAACAGGTGGCTTCTGGCAAGCACTTATTATGGTTATAATTGTTACTATACTTCAACAAATAGATGCTAATATAATAAATCCTAAAATACTAGGGGATAAACTAAAAATTAGTCCATTACTCGTGATTTTTGCTGTTTCATTAGGAGGAACATATTTTGGCGTATGGGGGATGTTTTTATCAGTTCCAATAGTAGCTGTTATAAAAGTATTAATTACAGATTATATTGAATAGATAAAAACAGCAATTGGGGACAGAAACCAATTGCTGTTTTTTTGTTCATTAATAAAAAATTAATAAATTTTTCCTTTTTTATTAATAATAGTTTGCTATACTAATACTTAGTTATAATGCATATTTGAAAATATCTATTAAAATCAGTTCCATCTTGTCGGTAGACATATATTGCGTTATTCATGTTTTCGAGCAAAATATAAATCTACGACATGGAACTACCATGTCAAAATAAAATATCAACGCATATTGTAAAGAATGCAAATCATGAACTGTAACAATGGTATAATTCATGATATAATAGATGTATAATGTTAGTTTTAGAAAGGGAAGATTTTTATGTATAACATATTAGTATGTGACGACGATAAAGAAATAGTAAAAGCGATAGAAATATATTTAAGTAAAGAAGGGTATAATATTTTAAAAGCATATGATGGAATGGAAGCTTTAGAAATACTTAAGAAAAATGATGATATTCAATTAATAATTTTAGATATTATGATGCCAAAGCTAGATGGAATTGAAACAGCCAATATAATTAGGAAAGATAAGTCAATTCCAATTATTATGTTATCTGCAAAGTCAGAAGATTATGATAAAATATCTGGTCTAAACAATGGAGCAGATGATTATGTGACTAAGCCTTTCAACCCATTAGAATTGATTGCTAGAGTGAACTCACAAATTAGGAGATATACTAGCTTAGGCTCTATGGTAAAAAAAGAAGACAATAATAATATTTATAGTTCAGGAGATTTAGTTATAAATGATTCTACTAAAGTGGTCGAAGTTGATGGAAAAGAAGTAAAGCTAACTCCTACAGAGTATAACATATTAAAATTTCTTACAAAGAACAAAGGAATAGTATATTCTATAGAACAAATTTATGAAAATGTATGGGAAGAAGAAAGTTATGGAGCGGAAAATATAATAGCTGTACATATTAGGCACATTAGAGAAAAAATAGAAATAAATCCAAGAGAACCAAAGTATTTGAAAGTTATTTGGGGGATTGGGTACAAGATTGAGAAATTCTGAAAAAATTCGAAAGATAGTCGCTTTAGCATTTTTATACTTCGTTTTAAATTAAAAAGACTATGTATTTTTTATTGTGTTAAATTAAAAATTTCTTAAGTATTTCAGCATTTTAAAAGATTAAAACACATTATTCTATACACTTTCGTTAATTTTTGCTAGAACTAATATTATCTTTAATGGAGGTTAAAATGGAGAAAAAAATTTGTATACCACGAGTTCTAAAAAATATTGCATATGTTCTATTTCCAATATTTGCTACAATACTGGTACTTTTAATATTCTGTTTATCATATCCACTTGAAAGAGAATCAATAAAAGCAGGAGTAGATTTCTATGATACTAACACATTTGCAGAAGATTATGCAAAAGAGATATTTGGAAGTTTAACAACAGTAGATGTATTAAAAGATAATTACCAAACTGATGCATATAGTTACTATTACTCACATACAGAAACTGTGGAAAACAATGATGAAGTAAAAAGTATAAACTATTATACAGACTATAATGGAAGCAATGTGGTTTGGCTTGTTTTAGATAATGACACAAAAATAGCGTATACTAATTTGAATTACTCATTAGATACAAGTACCATTGATAATATAAAAAATAAAATAATGGGAAATAGCCAAAATTGGAAATATCATGATGGAAGTATTCAAACAACAATAGAAAAATTAAGCAATGAAAATATAGAATATATAGATAGTACTTTAAATCAAGAAGATATAGAGATGCTAGGAAATACAGAGCAAAGTAGTGAGTCTAATAATAAACAAAACAATGTAATAGATTCAGAAACAGCAAGTAATGGTCAGAATGCCAACTTAAAAAATAATTACACTATTTACACAGCACTTTTAGATGACATGGAATATGTTGACAATATTTATAGAGATAGACTTTTGTATAATACATTATCTATAGTAAATCAAAATTTAGTATTTTTAATACCATTTTTAATTGGTTTAATAATAGCACTAATACCTATAATTGTAATAGGAATTGGAAGAACAAGAAAGCAAGAAGGTATTAACTTAAATTGGTTTGATAAAATATTAATTGAATTTGCAGCGTCTATTTCAATATTTATAGGATGTATAGGAGCAGTATTTACTGTTAGTATTGGAGGAGCATCTACAATAGTTACTTTTACACTTGCTATTTCAATTATGGCTGTTGGAATACTCATTATGTACCTAGCTTGCATCTTATTTTTCGAAACAGTTGTAAAAAGAGTAAAAACACATACATTTATTAAGACGACATTTGCATATTGGATTTATATAAAAATAAAAGGATTTATGTTAGAACTAAAAATAACAAAAAGATTTGTACTATATTTTATAGCATTCATACTAGCTAATTTATTTACCTTTGCAATTATGTGGTCTGATGGATTTCCTGGAATAGTTTTAACAATTATTCTTTATGTAATAGCATTTAGTTATATAACTAAAAGAATAAAGTCATATTCAAAAATAGAAGATGCTATTAGTAAACTATATAAAGGCGACACTGATATGCGTTTGGACGAAAAAGAATTATGCAAAGAAATGCAAGAAACTGGAAAGCAAATAAATGACATTGCTGGTGGATTGTCTAATGCGATAAATGAAAAATTAAAAAGCGAAAGATTAAAGACAGAACTTATTACAAATGTATCACATGATATAAAAACACCACTTACATCTATAATTAACTATGTGGATTTATTGAAGAAAGAAGATGCACAAGGCGAAAAAGCAAAAGAATATTTAGACATATTAGATAGTAAATCTCAAAGATTAAAAAAGCTTACGGAAGACTTAGTTGAGGCATCAAAAGCATCATCAGGAGCAATAAAATTAAACATAGAAAGATTAAATGTAAATGAACTTATAAAACAAGTATCTGGAGAATTTGAAGACAAATTCAAATCTCATAATTTGCACGAAATAATTACATTCCCAGAAAGCGATGTATATATAAATGCAGATAGTAGATATATGTATAGAGTACTAGAAAATATGTATTCAAATATATCAAAATATGCAATGGAAGGAACAAGAGTATATACAGATATAGCAGAAAAAGATGGAGATGTTATAATACAGATAAAAAATGTATCAAAACAAAAACTAAATATTAGTGCGGACGAATTAATGCAGAGATTTGTGAGAGGAGAAGCATCAAGAAATACAGAAGGAAGCGGACTTGGACTTTCTATAGCAAGGAGCCTAACAGAATTACAACAAGGTAAGTTTAATATATACTTAGATGGAGATTTGTTTAAAGTAACAATAAAATTTAAGAAAAATTGACAAAAAGGACACTTCTTTTTGTCAATTTTTCTTGCCAGACCTTTTAATGGCTGAGAACGGATGATTATATTAAATGGTCAGAGACAATTGAAAGATTCTATTAGAATTATATAAAACCATGATGAATTGAGGAGATACTTCCTAATTTATCATTTATTTAATGTATAGGAATAATCGACTTTCTCTTTGAAATTTTAGTACTTCTTATAACTCGATATAGAACAAGTTTAAATCCTTTATTATTTTAAAAAGGATAATCAAGTAATTCAATAAACATATTAAAATAAACTTCTATGCTTTTGGCTAATTTTCCAGAATTCATTAAATCTTTTATCTCGTCTATTGTTGCCCATTTAACATCAGCAACTTCATCCTCCTGCAAAACTAATTCTGAAATATCAATATCCTGTTTTACTAGCCAAACATCTACAAAGTCATATTTCCTTTTGAAAGATAAAATTAGCTCCATATTATTAGGATTAATATCAATGCCCAATTCCTCTTTACACTCTCTTAAAGCTGCTTGTAAAGTTGTCTCTCCTGTATCAACTCCACCGCCAGTTTGAGACCACATATTGGGAAAAAATTTTTTATTAGGTGTTCTTTTTTGAATTAAAAATTCTCCTTTGCTGTTTTGTATCCAAGTATGAACAGATTGACGATATTCACCGTCAACTTTGTCGTGCCTTTCAGAAGTTTTATGTAATGGGCGCCTTTTGTTATCGAATTTGTCAACAATTTCCATAAAATACCTCCTTATAAATTAATAATTTTTTACCACTACATTTTATGATACTAAAATTATGTTTTATAGTAGTACTAATATTATAAATCATAAATTTTGAATTGCAAATAGAAAATTAAAAAATAATATATTGACATAATGTAAAAAAGATAATACAATAAGCGACATTAATAAAAGTTAAAATATGTAATTTGAATTTTGGTTTGACTATGTAGAAAGGATAATATTATGTACTTACGACACAGAATAGGAAAGATTGGAGAAGATAAGGCAACAGAATATCTTGAAAAGTTGGGATATAAAATAATTGAAAGGAATTTTGTAGCAAAACAAGGCGAAATAGATATTATTGCAAAAGATAAGCAAGAACTAGTTTTTATTGAAGTAAAAACTAGAACAAATACTTTATATGGAAAGCCTGTGGAAGCGGTGAATGAGCCAAAACAAGAACATTTAATAAGTACTGCAAAATATTATTTGTATTCTAAGCACTTAGAAAATGAGTTTGTAAGATTTGATGTAATAGAAATATATTTAAAAAATAAATCAATTAAAGTAAATCATATAAAGCAGATTATATAATTTAGGTTAGAAGTATACTGCTTAAATTCTATCAAATATTCTCGTATTTTTTATAAAATGCTTTATTTATAAATTACAATAGACAAGCCGTGAGTAGTAACAATTACGTTACTGTTCAGTATAAAAAATATTACAGAAAAGTCCGTTCCATCTTGCTGGTAGATATATATTGTGTTCTCCAGGTATTCGAACAAAATATATATCTACCACGTGGAACTACATTATTGTCATGAATTATGCGAGCATTCTATATAAATTACACTGAACAGTAACTCCTGTAACACCGTAAAAGTTAGTAGATAATGGTCTTCGAATTAAGCATGTCCTGCAACGGTAGTTCTAATTAAAATAGCCTCGCTACGTCCCGACGGAG
>CALXWQ010000001.1 GCA_944392435.1 uncultured Clostridia bacterium | reverse complement strand
AGATAAAAGAAATTCCAAACTTATACAAATATACAGTAGTAGCAGTAAATGATAAGGTATATGTGGAAAAGGTGTGAATTGAAACAAGTAGAAACAAATTTTTAAATATTCCACACAATATTATGTAACCTTGACAAAACCTCCTAAAAATAGTACAATAGATACTGTTTTTAGGAGGTTTTATGAACCATAGTAAAAAAGTTTTAGATAAAATAATATCAAAAACAAAAATATATTTAGCAATAATAGCATTGCTTATGGTTGTAATATGCATATATAATCCATACTTTATAATACCATCTGTAGTTATATTTATATTAATTGTAATGTATGCATATTGGACAAACAATAAAAGGCAAGAGGAACTAACAGAGCACATAAAGAATTTAACATTTAGCTTAGACAAAGTAGCAAAAATTGCACTTGTAAATTCGCCATTTCCACTAGTTATTGCTGAGACAAATGGTAATTTGATATTTAGAAATACAAAATTTAATCAAGAATTTGCAAATATTGATATTAACAATTATCTTACTAATATAGTTAATGATGTAAAATTGCAAATAAAAAATAACAACAAAAAAGAGAAGATATATGACGAAATAAAAATAGACAAAAAGACATATAAGCTTTATGGGGATTATATGCCTTTAAAAGATGAATATATAATTATCATATATTTTGTTGATGATACTAAACTAGTAGAACTTGAAGATTTATTTGATAACAAAGATATGTATATTGGACTAGTTATGATAGATAACTATGAGGAGATTATACAAAGGCTTGAAGATAGTGAAAAGACTCAGCTAATGGCAGAAATAGAGAAAAAGCTATATGACTGGGCATCTGATTATAAAGGAATTATATTAAAATCAGAAAGAGATACTTTTGTATGTATATTTGAAAAGCAATATATTAAAGAGATTGAAGATAAAAAATTTGATATATTGGATATTATAAAAGATATACAACCATCAGATAGAATGCAATTTACATTAAGTATAGCTATTTCAAATGATGGAGCAACTAACTTAGAAAAATACAAAACCGCTCAGGCAGCACTAGATATTGTTTTAGGACGTGGCGGTGACCAAGCTGTTATACATGAAGGAGATAAGTACAAGTTCTTTGGCGGAAGAACTCAAGAGTTAGAGAAAAGGACTAAAGTTAAGGCAAGGATAGTATCTCATGCGTTAGAAGGACTAATTTTGGAGTCATCCAAAGTAATTATAATGGGGCATAGCAATTCAGACATGGACTGTGTTGGTTCTAGTATGGGAATATATAGACTAGCTAAAACTTTAGAAAAAGATGCATATATAGTTTTAAATCCTAGAGGAGATAATCTTTCAGCGTTCTTGAATGAATTAAATCAAAATGAAGAATACAATGGCATTGTAATAGATTCAAATACTGCTTTAGGTATATTAGATGATGACACTTTATTGGTTGTTGTTGATACAAACAAAAAAAATTATGTTGAATCACCAGAACTATTAAGTTCAGCCAAAAAGATTATGGTTGTAGACCACCATAGAAGAAGCCCAGACTATATAGAAAATGCAACACTAACATTCCATGAAGTATATGCTTCGTCAGCATCAGAATTGGTTACAGAATTGGTAGAATATGCTCAAAAAGAGGTTAACTTAACAAGCTTAGAGGCAGAGGCACTATACTCTGGCATAATGATGGACACAAAAACATTTACATTCAAAACAGGTGTAAGAACATTTGAAGCAGCAGCATACTTGCGTAAATGCGGTGTTGATATAATTAAAGTAAAGAAATGGTTCCAAAGTGATTTAGACACATATAACAAGATTTCAAACATAATAGGAAGAGCAGAGCTTGTGTATGACACAATAGCAATTTCTATATATGATGAAGAGGATAAAGACTCAAATGTAGTATGTGCAAAAGCAGCAGATGAATTACTTACAATAAGTAATATTACAGCATCATTTGTAATAGGAAGATTAAATGATAAAGTATGCATAAGTGGACGTTCAATTGGAGACATAAATGTACAGGTAATACTAGAAAAGCTTGGAGGCGGAGGACATATAACTCTTGCCGGAGCTCAAGTTGAAGGAATGACCATAGAAGAGGCAAAACAAGAATTGATAAATAGGATTAATGAATATTTTAGTGAGCAAAATTGACAAAGGGGACTACTACCTTTTGTCAATTTTTTACACTTTGGAATACATCTTGTGTAGCTACAAAAAAACTAGCACATTGGTCTAAAACAACTTGAAAAATTGGTAAATTTAGTATAAAATATATACACGATTAAAAAAGAAAAAATATAAATTAGTTATAAAAAACACAGTAAAATTAAAATTAACCAAATAAAAGAAGGAGGAAACAGCTATGAAAGTGATTTTGTTAGATAATATAAAAGGGGTAGGAAAAAAAGATGAGGTTATAAATGCAGCAGATGGGTATGCAAGAAATTATCTTTTCCCTAAAAAACTTGCTGTAGAAGCAAATGCAGAAAATATGAGCAAATTAAATAATAAAAAAGAATCTGCAAGCTATAAAAAAGATGTAGAAAGACAATCTGCAGAAGAAATGGCAAAAAAACTAAAAGGTATTATGCTAAAAATTAAAGTGAAAGCAGGAGAAAATGGAAAAATATTTGGTGGGGTAACAGCAAAGGAAATTTCTGAGAATCTAAAAAGTCAATATAAATTTGATATTGATAAGAAAAAAGTTGAACTTAAGGAGACAATTAAAACATTGGGAGAATTTAATGTTCCTATTAAATTATTTGAAGGTGTAATAGCAAATTTAAAGGTTGAAGTAATAGGGTAATATGATTATCAAGAATACTATTTTATACTGACAGTATTAGATTATATATTTTTATTTTTGTTCATAAAAACTATAAGACAGAAAATTAAAGTTTTGCTTAACAGTTTATAATTTTGCTTGATTTGCTTTAAGAATCTAATAAAATATATAATTTAACACTGAGTATAATCAAAATAGGAAGGAATGTGAATATAAATGGAGATAGGAAAAGTACCACCAAATGATACAGAAGCTGAGCAAGCAGTTATTGGAAGTATGCTAACTGATAAAGATGCTGTTTTTGCAGCTATTGAAGTTTTAAAAGAAGAAGACTTTTATAGAGAAGACAATAGGATTATTTTTATGGCTATTTTAAATTTATACAATAGAAATGAGCCAATTGATATTATTACATTAAGGTCAGAGCTTTCCTCTATGGGAAAATTAGATGCTGTAGGGGGCTTAGAGTATATAGCAGAACTTCCTGATAAAGTTCCAACTACATCCAATGTTGAGCAGTATATAAAAATTGTTGAGGAAAAATCAATTTTAAGAAATCTTATTAAGACAGCAAATGATATTATAACTTTAGGGTATGATCCTACTCAGGAAGTAGAAGATATTATTGATAATTCAGAAAGAAAGATATTTGAGGTAATGCAAAAAAAGAACCAAACTGGTTACAGCTCAATAAAGGACATACTTGTAGATACATTTACAGAACTAGAGCAGTTATATAATAGAAAACAACATATTACAGGTATTCCAACAGGATTTGCAGACTTAGACTACAAAACAGCAGGACTTCATAAATCGGATTTGATTTTAGTTGCAGCAAGACCTGCTATGGGTAAATCAGCTTTTGCGTTAAACATAGCTTCAAATGCTGCTGTAAGAGCAAATACACCAGTGGTTATATTTAGCTTGGAGATGTCAAAAGAACAAATGGTAAATAGAATTTTGTGTTCAGAGGCGATGGTTGATAGCAACAAGGTTAGAACTGGTACACTAGAAGATGAAGACTGGGTAAAACTTGCAGAAGCATCAGGTATATTATCTGAATCACAAATATACATAGATGATACACCTGGAATTTCAATTATGGAAATTAGAGCAAAATGTAGAAAAATGAAAATGGAAAAAAATATTGGTCTAGTAGTTATTGACTATTTGCAATTAGTACAGGGAAGTGCAAAAAGAGGCTCTAGCCGTGAGCAAGAAATTGCTGAGATAAGCCGTTCACTTAAGATTTTGGCAAAAGAGATTAAAGTACCAGTAATAGCTTTATCACAGCTATCAAGAGCTCCAGAACAAAGACCTGACCACAGACCAATGCTTTCGGATCTTCGTGAATCTGGTTCTATTGAGCAAGATGCAGATATAGTTATATTCCTTTATAGGGACGATTATTATAATGAGGATAGTGAAAAAAAGGATATTGCGGAAGTAATTCTTGCTAAGCATAGAGCAGGTTCAACTGGAACTGTAGAATTACGTTGGCTAGGTAACTATACAAAATTTGTAAATTTAGAAAAATATAGAGAGTAAAAATATTATTAATTAAAATAAAGTATGGAAGAAAGTGTAGATGTTATGAAAAAAATACCAGAAAATATAAATAAATTTATTTATTGGTTAGTGGCATTACCTTTTTATATGAATGTTCAAAAAGAGGGAGTTGTGTTAAGTGAATGCTAAAATATCAAAACAATTGTCTATACGAAGAAACAGAAACACAAATAAAAACAGCAGAGGAATTATGGAGTTTTGTAGAAAAATATATAAATGAAAAATAAAATTGATTAGAAAACTTAGAATTGCTAAACGAAGAATAACGTTAAGCAATTCTTAAATTTGTTTTTAGATTTATGAATTTAGAAGGGATGAGAGTAATTATGCTTGAGGAAAAGGTTTTAAAAACAATTCAAAGGTACAACATGTTAGAAGATGGAGACAAAGTTGTAATTGGTGTGTCTGGTGGACCAGACTCAATGACACTTTTAAATATATTAAATGATTTGAAGGAAAAATTGAATATAAATTTATATGTGGCACATATTAATCATATGATAAGAGAAGAAGCTGATGAAGAAACGGAATATGTTAAAGAATTTTGTGCTAAAATTAATGTGGAATTCTTTTTTAAGAAAGTAAAAGTTGAAGAAATAGCCAAAGAACAAAAAATAGGTACAGAAGAAGCTGGACGAAATATACGCTATGAGTTTTTTGAAGAGGTTGCTAAAAAAGTTGGAGCAAATAGAATTGCAACAGCACATAATAGCAATGATAATGCTGAGACAGTGCTTATGAATATTATTAGAGGAACGTCTGTATCTGGGTTAAAAGGAATTGAAAAGGTCAGAGATGGAAGGTTAATAAGACCTATAATAGAATGTTCTCGAGATGAAATTGAAGAATATTGCAAAGAAAAAAGGCTAAATCCCAAGTATGATAAATCAAATTCAGAAAACATTTATACAAGAAATAAAATAAGAAACATGTTAATTCCATTTATAAAACAAGAGTTTAATTCCAATATTATAGAAGGAATTAACAGATTATCTCAAATTGCAACAGAAGAAGAACAATTTATAAACACAATTGTGGAAAAAGAGTATAAGAGGTTATTAATAAATGCAAATAATTGCATTGACAAAAGTATAAGCGAAAATCATGTAAATAGAGAAATTGAGAAAAAGTCGAATCTTTTAAAAAATACAAAAAAGGCTGATAGTATTTTAAATAATAACCAAAATACAGTGATTTTAGATTTGAAAGAATTTAATAAATTAGATGGCGTAATTAAATCGAAATTAATTCTTTATACTATATCAAAAGTATATGGAAGCACAAATGGTATAGAAAAAATACATATAGATGATATAGTAAAATTGTGTAACAACAATATTGGAAATAAATATTTAACTCCAAAAGCTGGAATAAAAATATATGTAAGAAAAGGAAAAATATATGTTAGTTCACAAAATGTATAGTTAGCCTTATAATCCAAAAGAAATATTGTTTTTTAAGTTATAGGAAATTGCATTTCCTATAACTTAAATTAGAGCTGAAATCGCTATTGCCTTTGAGATTTCCTCACTTCGCTCGGAAACTCAAATCAGCACGAACAAAGGGCGACGTTCGTCGCTTTGTTCTTTTTAATTCCAGCCCAAACATAAGTACTCAAATAAAAATAAAAAATATATATTTCTTTTGGATTGATGTGAATTGTAAAAATTAATATAAAAAAATTTATAACTCTAAACTTGACTTTCCGTAGAAGATTACTGATTGGAATAAAAAACTTTTAAAAAAAGCCTTGAAATAAGTACATTTATATGGTATATTTCAAAGGTGAAGGATTGAAAATTAATTATAATTTTAACTATGCCAAACTTTATTTGAATTTTAATCAACGTACAAAGGGGTACGCCTTATAAATTTCAAATTCGTCTTTTAGTTAAAATTTAATTCTTATTCAACCATATTGTGCCTTGAAAAAGGAATGTAATTATTTACAAAATGTCTTTTAGATATGTTCTAAAACGAAAAAAGGAGGAATTGAAATTTGAAAAGTGGAATAAAAACGTTAGCTATGTGGCTAATTATAGGTATAATATTTGTAGTTGTTTTAACCTCAATTTTAGATAGTGATAGCAATAAACTGGCATATTCAGAATTACTAAGTGAAATTGAAGCTGGAAATGTGGCAGGAATAGAAATTTCTTCAGATGGAACAACTGCAGAAGTAAAGCTTAAAGATGAAAACTTTGTAAAACAAGTAAATATTCCTAGTATAGACAATTTAATGGATAATTTACAAGACAGGATGACAGCTGGAACTATTACAGTAACAGAAGCTTCAGAATCTATATGGATGTTTATTTTAAGTCTACTTACACCATTTGGAATTTTAATTATTTTCTTAATTTTCTGGTTCCTATTTATGAGTGGAAGTCAAGGAAATGCTGGTGGAAGCAAGACTATGTCATTTGGAAAAAGTAGAGCAAGAATGATGAATCCAGCAGATAAAGATAAAGTTACATTTGATGATGTTGCTGGTGTAGATGAAGAAAAAGAAGAATTAGAAGAAATTGTAGAGTTCTTAAAAAATCCAAAGAAATTTACAGATATGGGAGCAAGAATTCCAAAAGGTGTATTACTTGTTGGTCAACCTGGTACTGGTAAAACACTTTTAGCAAAGGCAGTCGCTGGAGAAGCAGGAGTACCATTTTTTATAATAAGTGGTTCTGACTTTGTTGAAATGTTTGTTGGTGTTGGTGCATCAAGAGTAAGAGATTTGTTTGAAGAAGCTAAAAGAAAAGCACCTTGTATAGTATTTATAGATGAAATTGATGCAGTAGGACGTCAAAGAGGTGCAGGACTTGGTGGGGGACATGATGAAAGAGAACAAACATTAAACCAATTACTTGTAGAAATGGATGGTTTCTCAGCTAATGAAGGCGTAATAGTACTGGCAGCTACAAACAGACCAGACGTATTGGATAAAGCATTGTTAAGACCAGGAAGATTTGATAGACAAATTGTAGTATCTAGTCCAGATGTTAAAGCAAGAGAGCAAATACTAGAAGTTCATAGTAGAAAGAAAAAATTATCTATAGATGTAGATTTAAAAACAATTGCTAAAAACACATCAGGCTTTTCTGGAGCAGACCTAGAAAATGTATTAAATGAAGCTGCACTTTTAGCTGCAAGAAGAAATTTAAGAGAAATAGGAATGCAAGAAATAGAAGATGCAATGGTAAAAGTTACAATGGGACCAGAAAAGAGAACAAGAGTAAGAAGTGATAAAGAGCAAAAATTAGTTGCATATCATGAAGCAGGTCATGCTGTAGTAAGTAGATTTTTACCAACCCAAGACCCAGTACATCAAATATCAATTGTACCAAGGGGTATGGCTGGTGGCTACACAATGTATAGACCAACAGAAGACAAGTCATTTATGTCAAAAACAGAAATGCTTGAAAATATAGTATCACTTTTAGGTGGTAGAGTAGCAGAAAAATTAATATTAGATGATATTTCTACAGGAGCAAGCAACGATATAGAAAGAGCTACAAAAATTGCCAGAGCGATGGTTACTAAATATGGAATGAGTGATAGAGTAGGAACAATTACACTTGGTCAAAATCAAGAAGAAGTATTTTTAGGAAGAGACTTTGCACAATCTAAGGAATACTCAGAAGAAACAGCAGGAATTATAGATGAGGAAGTAAAAAGCATTATAGATGGTGCATACCAAAAGGCAGAATCAATTTTGAGAGAGCATATAGATAAACTTCACAGTGTTGCGGGAGTTCTACTTGAAAAAGAGAAAATTGATGGAGACGAATTTGATGCAATTTTTAATAGTTAAAAAACAAGAACTGCTTTTGTTACTATAGTAACAAAAGCAGTTCTTATTTTTCGAATAAAGCTTGATTTTTTGTGTGAAGTGAGTTAGAATATTAACAATAAAATGGGAATATTTTACTTGAAATGAGTAAAAAATATTTTCGAAAGGAAGATACAAAGGTTGAATAATAATAAAAATACAAATGTATATAAATTTAAAAAGAATAAAAATTCAAGTAAAGTAAAAAAAATACTTACTTTAAATGAAAGATTAGGAAGAATATTAATAGTTTTTTTCGTGGTATTTGTATTATTAGTATTTAGAATAGGATGGTTGCAAATTGTACAAGGGGCTGAACTTAAAGAAGATATGTATAGACAACTTACAACAAGCAAAGTAATTAGCCCAAAGAGAGGTACAATTTATGATTCTACAGGAAAGGCTTTGGCAATTAGTGCACAGGTTGATACTGTAAGTGTTGACCCAACGCAAATAGTAGTAAAAAATGAAGATGAGGAAGCTGCAAAGTTATTAACTCAACAACTTAGAGAGAAAGTAGCAAAAGCGTTTTCAGACATATTTGAATTAGATTATGACGAGACTTTGAAAAAAGTGTCTAGTGATAGTACAAATGTAACAATTGCTAGAAAAGTTGAAAACGACAAAATAGAAAAGCTAGAAAATTGGATGAAAGAAAATAAAGTATATAGTGGGATAAATATAGATGAAGATACAAAAAGGTATTACCCATATAATAATCTAGCTTCTAATTTGATTGGATTTTGTGGAACAGATAATCAAGGCTTATGGGGCTTAGAATCTAAGTGGAACGATATTTTGACAGGTACACCTGGAAAAGTTACATCAGCTCAGGATGCCGTTCAAGATCTTATACCATATGAAAATGGTACATATATAGCACCACAAAATGGAAATGATATAACACTTACAATAGATGCAAATATTCAACAAGTTGCAGAAAAATATTTAAAACAGGCATGTGAAGAATATGATTGTCAAGAAGGTGGAAATGTAATTATAATGAATCCAAATAATGGAGATATTTTGGCAATGGCAACATATCCAGACTATAATCTAAATAATCCATATACATTAGACTATATACCAGAAAAAGAATGGAAGAAAATGTCGTCAGAGGAGCAAAATACTAAATTACAAGAAACCTGGAATAATAAAGCTATAACGTACACATATGAGCCAGGATCTGTTTTTAAAATAGTTACAGCTGCTACTGCATTAGAAGAAGACTTAGTTTCTCCAGATGAACCAGGAACTTTTACATGTGAGGGGGTAGAAGTAGTATCTGGAGTAAAAATAGCTTGCTCAGATAGAAGTGGACATGGTAAGTTGAGCCTTAGAGATGCACTTAAATATTCATGTAATCCAGCCTTTATCCAATTGGGACAAAAAATTGGTGCAGAAACATTATATAAATATTATGATGCATTTGGCTTCTTCAATACGACAGATTTTGGAGATATTGGAGACTCTGGAAGTTCGGGAGAAAGAAGTGGAATTTTCTGGAATTTAAGTGATGTAAAAGATGTAGAATTAGCTACTATGTCTTTTGGACAAAGATTTAGAATTACACCACTTCAAATGATTACAGCAGTTTCTGCTGTAGCAAATGATGGAATTTTAATGCAACCACGAATTGCAAAAGAAATAAAAAATACTGAAACAGGGGCAATAACAACAATAGAACCAGTAAAGGTAAGACAAGTTATTTCTAAGGAAACGTCTGAGACTATGCTAGATATGTTAGAAACCGTTGTAGACAGTGGAACTGGAAGTTATGCACAAGTTAAGGGATATAGTATAGCTGGTAAAACTGGAACATCAGAACCAGATTATTCTAGTGAGGATGCTGGATTTGTAGCTTCTTTTGCTGCAATATCTCCAGTAGAAAGCCCAGAAGTAGTAATTCTTGTAACTTTATATGGACTTAATGGAGAAAAACATAGTGGTAGCAGTGTTGCAGGACCAGTTGTACATCAAATTTTATCAGAAGTATTACCATATTTAGGTATACAATCAGATACAACAGATAGTGATTCGACTGCAGAGACTATATCATTACCAAATGTTAAGAATAAGACTATTGCAGAAGCAAAGAAAATCCTAGAAAAGCAAGGATTTACTTGTGAAGTATCAGGTGATTCTGAAGACCTAGTAAGTGAGCAAATGCCGGTGGCAGGAACTTCATTAATTGAGGGCTCTATAGTCAAACTTTATTCAGCAGATAATGATACAAAAGTATCTCAATCTGTTCCAAACTTAAAGGGTATGAGTTTATCAGAAGCTAAAGCAGCGTTAAGAAATAAAAACTTGAATATAAAATATTCAGGAGCAGGAAAAGTTATTACCCAAAGCATAACAGCAGGTACATCTGTGGAAGAGGGAACTGTAATTGATGTTGTATTGCAAGAAGAAATAGAAGAATAGGAATGAGTGTAAATATGCAAAGTAGTTTAGAGGAGACAAAGTACATATTAAAAAAATATAATATAACTGCAAATAAAAGGCTAGGGCAGAACTTTTTGATTGATGACAATACAATAGAGAACATAGTTAAAATAGCCGATACAAGTAAGCAAGACTTGGTCATAGAAATAGGACCAGGCCTTGGAACACTTACCTCAAAATTACTTGAAAATGCAGGTAAAGTAATAGCAATAGAACTTGATGAAAAAATGATTAACATATTGGAAGACAGATTCAAATTTTATGATAATTTTGTACTTCTAAACGAAGATGTGTTAAAAGTAAATTTACAAGAATTAATAAGTAAAAACAAACAAGATCTAGTTAACACAAAAATAATTGCAAATCTTCCTTACTATATTACAACACCGATTATAATGAAATTACTCGAAAATAAATTGGATATAGAAAGCATAACTGTTATGGTACAAAAAGAAGTAGCAGATAGAATTACTGCTACTCCAGGGGATAAACTTTCAGGAGCAATTACATATAGTGTAGACTACTATTCAGAAGCAACGTCAGAAATATTTGTAAGTAAAGACTCATTTATACCTTCACCAGAAGTCGACTCAGAAGTAATAAAATTAAAAATAAGAAAAGAGCCAAAAGTAAAAGTAAAGAATGAAAAGTTATTCTTTGATATAATAAAAGCAAGTTTTATGCAAAGAAGGAAAACTTTATTAAATGGTTTAATAAATTCAAAATTATTTGATAACAAGGAAGAAATATTAGAAATATTAGACAAAATGAATTTAAATCCTCAAATAAGAGGTGAAAAACTTACAATAGAACAATTTGCAGAACTAGCTAATTTAAAACTTGGACATTAGGTGTACTCCTATTTGTTCAAGTTTTTAGCTTTTTGGGAGTGTTCTTATAAATATAAATAGGCAAACCATGAATTGCAACTATTTAGTAACCATAAAAGTAAAAAAAATTTTGTTCATCCATTCCAAAATTAAAGAAAATATGTTATAATAAAGATGTATTAGTGTGAAAAAATGAGGAAGGAGAGGAAAAGCATATGAACCAAATTTTGGTTACAGAAAAATTATACATGACACCAGGTTTTAAAAAGAAAAGAAAATTATATAAAATAGTATTTTTCATTTCTATTCTTTTAGTATGCTTACTTTCTTCTTATTATATATATGCTGAATATGATAGAAATAAAAGTGAGGAAGTTTCTCAAGTACTTTTATCAGAAGTAAAGTCTGATGATAATACTACCAAAAAAAATACTGCTGATGATGCAATAATTATTGTTTTAAATGAGGAGAAAGCGGATGAACAGACACAACAAGAAGATTTTACAAATGAAATAGTAAGTAGTACAGTCGGAGACATTACATATACAACAGAAGCAATAATATCTATTCCGAAGATAGGAATTACATATCCAGTATTATCTGAAACATCAGACGAATTGCTAGAGATTTCTGTAAATAGATATTGGCCAGAGCATGATAAAATGAAACCAAATGATGTTGGAAATTATTGTATAGTAGGGCATAATTATAGAAATGGAAAGATGTTTGGAAGATTGTCAGAATTAGAAACAGGAGATATAGTAGAACTTCAAGATATGACTGGAAGAACTGTAGAATATGAAGTATATTATAAATATGTAGTAGACCCTACTGATACAAGTTGTACTAGCCAGATGGCAAATGGAAGGCCTCTAACATTTAGGGAACTTACTTTAATAACTTGTACAAATTATGGAACTCAAAGATTAGTTGTAAAATGTAGAGAAGTATAGAATAGAAAAATATATAATATAAAAGCTCTTAGAAAAAATCTAAGGGCTTTTATAAAAATAAAAAGGAGTTTTAAAACATTAAATTTCATTTTTTATAGTTTGAATCAAATTAGGCATGTCAATTTCTTCGTTTGCAAATTGTTTAAACAAATTCACATCTTCATCACTAATTGTCATACCTTCTATTGCTAAATCATTTTTTATATTATCTATATTAAAATTAAAAATATCTTCATTAAACATATTTTTATCCTCCAAATTTTTTAATGATTAAAAACCATTTACATATATATTATACCACAAAAACAGCAAAAAGTCCAGTAAAATAGCGAAAAACATTATATATTACGTTGCTATATAATGGCTTTATTAGTTTTGCTGTACTAAAATGCCGACTACCAGCATTTTAGCATATGAAAGCTAATAAAACTATTATTTGGCAACATATAATTTGGAATTTGTAACAAAAAAATAATTTTACCATAATATATAAAAAACAGAATATTTGGGGAGGATTATTTTTATGGCGAAAATAATAGTATTTAATAATGACAGTGACCGTATGGAGACATATTATAGAGGAGAAAATGAGCCGATGCCATATAATGCTAATGGAACTCTAAAGGTAAGAGAGTTTAGGGGATCTAGTAATTCATCTACTTTATGGACTACCAAAAGAACAATGCAGAGTTGGAATAGCCAAAGATACATTTATGGTTCTGCTATTCCAGTAGGTTTTGCATTTAAAAGACCATGGGAAGGTGGACACGGAAATCAGAGTCAACATTATGCAGGAACTGCTTTTGATGTGGGGCAAAGACTCTCTCAGGCACAAAGAACAAGGTTATGGAATTCTGCAAATAATTCAGGAGTGTGGTCGTTTGTAGAACCAATTTCGTTAACGCCGACTTGGGTGCACTTTGATAAAAGATTTGGAACTCCAGCTTGTTCAACTGGAGGATTCCCTCTATTAAAAAGAGGAAGCATCAGTACTTATGTACTTATTGCTCAAGATGATTTGAACACATTAGGATATAGAACTGGTGGACTAGACGGGATTTTTGGAACAGCAACTCAAAATGCGGTAAGAAGTTATCAAACAAGGGTTGGTCTTGCAGCAGATGGAATTATTGGATGCAATACTTGGAGAGCATTACAAGAAGCAGTGGTTGGTACAGGAAGAACAAGTACTACAATTGATTAAAATTTTACTATTATTTAATGGCTTTAAAGTGATGTTAGAATTCACGGCTTGCCGATTGCATTTTATAAAATGATGTTTCTTTCTCTATTAAATTATAAATCGGAAAGCCGTGAATTCTAACATCCTGTAACCTAAAAATTAACAATTTTTTAAAATAATATTTCAAAGTATTTTATTATATGGTATAATGTCAAAAACACATATTGACAATAATTAGAGGAAAAGTACATGGGAAAAGATATTTATGAAGAAAGAGATTCAAAGTATTGTTATGAAAATACAAATACTTTAATAAATAAATTAAATATAAGAGATAGTAAGGTTTTACAAAAGTATGAAGCAAAAATTACAGCTGCAAAGCTTTTAGCTTTGATGCAAAAAGGTATTATAGGTAATTTTGATGTAAACCATATAAATTCAATTCACAAATATTTATTTGAAGATATATATCCTTTTGCAGGGAAATATAGAACCGAGAATATTGCGAAAGGAGTATTCAGATTTGCAGAATGGGAATATATAGAGCCAGAGCTAGAAAGATTATTAGATGAATTAAAAAAAGAAAATTATTTAGAGAATTTATCAAAAGAAAAGCTTGCTGAAAGGTTAGCGTACTATTTGTCAGAACTAAATGTGCTACATCCATATAGAGAGGGAAATGGAAGGACAACGAGGGAATTTATTCGTGAGCTAGCTTTAAAAAATGAGTATGTATTAGATTTAAGAAAAGTGTCACCTAAAGAATTCCTAGATGCATGTTTAAAGTCAATTGTAGATACAGAAGATTTAACAAAGATTTTGTATGAATGTTTAACAAAAAAAGCGTAAATAAGGCAGAATAATGTTTAGAATACTGTAAAAGCAAGCATTATTCTGCTCTTATTATGTTTACAATACAAAACCAATGTTCGCAAACCATAGAGGCACAAGCATTTTGAAAAAAATTTTTTGAAAAATTTTCAAAAAACACTTGCAATTTATAAATACTTGTATTAAAATTTAAGTGAAGTGGAGAGAAGTGGTAAAAAGTGGTATAAAATGTTAGAGAGGTGAAACAAAGTGCTAATTGGTGAATATGAACATTCTCTAGATGCAAAAGGAAGACTTATAATGCCAGCAAAGCTTAGAGAAGACATAGGTGAAAAGTTCATAGTAACAAAAGGATTAGATGGTTCATTATTTGGTTTCTCTCAAAATGAATGGAATAATTTTCAAGAAAAATTAAAATCACTTCCACTTACAAACAAAAACGCAAGAGATTTCGTGAGATTGTTTTTATCAGGAGCAATCGAATGCGAATTGGACAAACAAGGTAGATTTCTATTAACAGGTAACCTAAGAGAATATGCACATCTTGAAAAAGAAGTTGCAATAATAGGTGTAGGTACTAGAATAGAAATTTGGAACAAAGACAAATGGAAAGAATACAATAGTGAAGAAAATATTTCGGCAGATGAAATAGCAGAAAATATGACTATGTTAGGTATATAACTTTAAAAAGTTTATATAAAAACTAAAGATAAAAATAATAAAAGCACAAAAGATTTTAATCCTCATTTGATAACAAAAGAAAATGGTACAAAGTAAAACAAAAGATAATTATGTGAACAAAAGATAAAAATTGATAAAAATTTTAACAAAAGACAAGCTAAGTAAAATGAGTTGAAAATACAAAAGACAAGCTAATTTTAATAATCTAAAGAAAAAATTTTAAATTAATACAAAAGATAAATTTAAATATATATTAAAACAAAAGCACTAATAAAACAATAAAACAAAAGATTTTTGAATTTCTAAAGATAAAATGTTTATTGTTTATACATAGACATTTACAAAAGAAAAAATAATAATGCACAGAAGAAAAAAGATAAGATTATCTAAAGAAAAGGAAATATAAAAACAAAGGAATGTTAACATACATATGATAAAATTGCTGAAATATAAGTAATTGAAGACATGCATACAGTTGGTATATTTTTATGCCAACTGCTTATGCTATCATAAAAATTTGTACTATGAGGTGTAACAATTGGAATTCAAACATAAGAGCGTTTTATTAAATGAATGTATAGAAGGATTGAACATAAAAACAGACGGAATATATGTAGATGGAACAATGCGGAGGAGCAGGTCATAGTGAAGAAATAGTTAAAAGATTGTCTGATAGAGGATTACTTATAGGAATAGACAGAGATGAAGAGGCATTATTAGCAGCAAAACATAGATTAGAAAAATATAAAAACGTAAAATACATTCATGGAAACCATGATGATATAAATAGAATACTAGAGAATATTGGAATAGACAAAGTAGATGGGATTTTACTCGATTTAGGAGTTTCTTCATATCAGTTAGATGAAAAAACTAGAGGGTTTAGCTATATGGAAAATGCAAAATTAGATATGAGAATGGATAAAACCCAAGAACTTACAGCAGAAGATGTAATTAATGAATATACAGAAGAAGAATTATCAAATATAATTTACAAATATGGGGAAGAAAAATTTTCAAGGATTATTGCAAAAAATATTTGCAAAGAAAGACAAAAAAAGCGAATAGAAACTACTGAAGAATTGGTAGATATTATAAGAAATTCAATACCAAAGTCAAAACAAAATAATGGACATCCTGCAAAAAGAACCTTTCAAGCAATCCGAATAGAAGTAAATAATGAATTGGAGCCATTATATAATACAATTTTAAACTCTATAGAGTGCCTAAAAGAAAATGGCAGACTTGCAGTTATTACTTTTCATTCGTTAGAAGATAGAGCAGTTAAAGAAGCATTTATTGAAGCACAAGGAAAGTGTACATGTCCAAAAGATTTGCCATATTGTGTATGCAATTATAAATCTTATGGAAAGATAATAACTAGAAAACCAATACTCCCAAGCAAAGAAGAGCAAGAAGAAAATAGCAGAAGCAAAAGTGCAAAATTAAGAATTTTTGAAAGAATAGAAAAGAAAAACAATGGATAAATTATAAAATCTCAGTAGAAAAAGTAGATAAAGAAACAAACGATATTAAAGAAAAGAGGTGAAAGTAACTTATGGCAAACTACAGGTATAGTAGATACCAATATGAAACTAGCCCTAGAAAATTAGAACCAGAATATGAGCCATTAAAAAATCCATATATAAAAAAGAAAAAGGCAGCAGTGAGTAGAAAAGCTGAAAAGACACAGCCCAAAAGACAGCTCAAATCTCATTTTAAAGCAATGGTTTATGTATTATTAATATTTGCTAGTTTATTTGTTATAAGTTATAGAAATTCACTAATAAATGAAAGTTTTAATAAAGGAGAATCACTAAAAGCTAATTTAGCTGCTATACAAAAAGAAAATGAACAGTTAAAAGTAAATTTAGAAAATAGTTTAAATCTAAGCAACATAGAAGAACTTGCAGAGAAAAAATTGGGAATGCAAAAATTGGATAATAGCCAAAAAGTATATGTGAGTCTAGATAAGCAAGATTATGTAGAACCAGCAAGTGAAGAGGTTGTAATGGATGATAGTCAAAATTGGTTAGAAAAATTATTAAATACATTATTAGGAAAATGATAAATTGGGGAAAGACCTAATTTATCATTTTTTTTGGATAATATGAATACAATTAATTTAGGTATAAAAGATACTTATTAAATTGTAAAAGTATTATTTTTTTTGAGCGAAATTTGTGCTTTTAGGGAGGAATGAGATTAAGAATGAATACAGGAAAAAGAAAGGGGAACAAAAGAAAAACCAAAAGAGGATTTTATAGAGAGAAAGAGAGAAAAAAGATAATACCAAGATTTGATAGAAAAGAAATAATGAATATAAAAAAAGAAAAAGCTGAAAAGATAGAGAATGTAGAAAGATTGAAAAAGAAATTTGAAAAAAAACAAAATAAGAAGTATAGAAAACAGATAAAAGAAGATAAGGTAAAAGCAGAAGAAAAATATAGCGAGATTAGTAGAAGAAAAAGATTTAAAGTGGCAATAGTTGCAGTTTGTTTAATATTTACTGTATTTATTGGAAGAATTGCTTGGATACAATTTGTAATGGGTGATGAATTAAAGAGGATGGCTTATGAGCAACAGAGTTTGGAAAGAGCAGTAAATCCAAGAAGGGGAACTATATATGATGCTACAGGAAAAACTATTTTGGCAGTGAGTAGTACTGTAAATACAGTAACTGTAAATCCAACTAATATCTCTAAAGAAAATAAAGAAAAGGTGGCAGAAGCACTTAGCAATATATTTGACTTAGACTATGAGACTGTATTAAAAAAGGTAAACAAAAAAACATCTATTGAAAATATAGCTAGAAAAGTAGAAAAAGAAAAAACTGATGAGCTTAGAGTTTGGATGGAGGCTAACAATATAGAAACTGGAATAAATATAGATGAAGATACGAAAAGATATTATCCATATAATAGTTTAGCATCTCAGGTAATAGGGTTTTGTGGCTCCGACAATCAGGGATTAGATGGAATAGAAGCAATTTATGAAGATGAATTGCAAGGAGAAAAGGGTAGAATTACTAAGGTCACAGATGCAAATGGAGGCGAAATAGAGAATGAAGGAGAAAGTTACACTTCCGCAGTAGATGGCAATGATTTAGTTTTAAGTATTGATGCGACAATACAGGGAATAGCTGAAAAATACCTGAAAGAGGCATGTATTGACAATAAATGTACAGATGGGGGAAACATAATTGTTATGAACCCAAAAACTGGAGATATTTTGGCAATGGCTGGATATCCAGATTATAACTTGAATACGCCATATGAGACTACTATAGAAGAGTTACGAGAAAGTTGGGATAACTTATCGGAAACTGAACAAGTTGCAGAGATGCAAAAAGTTTGGAGAAATAAAGCTGTTGCAGATACATATGAGCCAGGCTCTACATTCAAATTGATTACTGCATCAGCAGCACTAGAGGAAGGAATAACTACAACAGATAAACAAGGTGAATTTTGCTGTACAGGAGGAATAACAGTAGCAGGAGTACGTATAAGTTGTTGGAGATACTATAACCCACATGGTTCAGAAAGTTTAAGGCAGGCTCTTATGAATTCATGTAATCCTGTTTTTATAGGATTAGGTCAAGAAATTGGAGTAAGCAAGTATTATGATTATCTTGAAAAGTTTGGATTATTAAAAAGAACGGGGATTGATCTTCCAGGAGAAGCAGGAAGTATTTTCTTAAAGGAAGATAAAGTGGGACCGGTAGAACTTGCGACTATATCATTTGGACAGAGATTTGAAATAACACCAATACAAATGATAACAGCTGTAAGTACAATTGCGAACAAAGGAACATATGTAAAACCACGCATTGTAAAACAAATCATAAATAGTGTGACTGGAGAAATTACAGATATACCAATAGAAGAGACAGAAGGAGTAATATCACAAAAAACTGCAGAAGATGTACTTAGCATGATGGGGACAGTTGTTGCTGAAGGAACAGGAAAAAATGCTAGAGTACAAGGATATTCAATAGGAGGAAAAACAGGAACTTCAGAAGATGGAGTAAATACAGGGAAATACGTAACTTCATTTGTAGGAGTAGCACCAGTATCTGACCCACAAGTAGTAGTACTAATAACATTGTATAATCCAACAGGAGAAGGAGGACACCAAGGAGGAGGTGTTGCAGCACCAATAGGCTCACAAGTATTGGGAGAAGTTCTTCCATATTTAGAAGTTCAAAAAGATAATCTAACAGAAGATGATATAAAAGAAGAAGTAGAAGTTCCAAATGTAACGGGTTTAACGGTTAGTGAGGCAAAGAAAATATTGGAGGATGTAGGACTTGAAATAAGCTATGAAGAAACAGAGGAGAATGTAGCGGATAAGACTGTTACAGTTCAAGTTCCTGTTAGTGGAATTGAAATTTATGAAGGAACAAAAGTGGTGGTGGAGTACAAGTAATGGCTAAGTTTTAGCAAAGAAGTATATGTTTTTTATTTTTATTTCCAGCCCTCACCTTAAGCACTTTAGGCAAAATTTAAAACATACATATTTCCTAGATAAAAAAGCAAAAATCAAAAATTTTTAAATAATAAGTCGATAAAAAGTAAATTTTGAAAAAGTATGTACAAAAGTTAAATTTAGTTATATAATGTAAAAGGCATATTTTAAAATTAAGAGAGGGGAGAATCTAAGCTATGGAATTAAAAAAAATATTAGCTGGATTAGAAGGCTTAAAAGTAAAAGGAAGCCTAGATATAGATGTAAAAAATATTAGAAACAATTCTAAGAATGTAGGACCTGATGATATGTTTGTTGCAGTAAAGGGATTTGATGTTGATGGGCATGAACATATTGAGGAAGCAATGAATAATGGAGCTAAAGTGATTATGGCACAAGAGGATATAATAGATAAAAAAATTATAAAAGAGATTAAAGATGATGTGACATTAATTTTAGCTAAAGATACAAGATATTCATTAGCAATTTGTGCATGCAATTTCTATAAAAATCCATCTCAAAAATTTAAGCTTGTAGGAGTAACAGGAACAAAGGGCAAAACTACAACAACATATATGATAAGAGATATACTTGAAAAAAAAGGAATAAAAGTTGGTTTAATTGGCACAGTTGCCTCTTATGTAGGAGACAGAAAGATTGCTAACAATGAGAATACAACACCTGAGAGCTTAAAGTTACAAGAAATATTTAGCAAAATGCTGGAAGAAAAATGTGAAGTTGTTGTAATGGAGGTGTCTTCTCAAAGTTTAAAACTAGAAAGAGTAGCCGGATGTGATTTTGATATTGGAGTTTTTACAAATTTGTCTGAAGATCATATAAGCACTAAGGAACATCCAAATATGGAAGACTATTTTAATTCAAAAGTAAAATTATTTAAAATGTGCAAAAAAGGCTTTATAAATGCGGATGATGTATATGCTATTACAATACCAAAACTTGTTCCAGAATGCCAAATCTCAACATATGGAATAGACAATCATTGTGATTTACTTGCAAAAGACATTACTGTTACAAATCAATATGTTGATTTCAAAGTAAAAATTGGAGATAAAAATGAAAGAGTAAAAGTTTCAATTCCAGGAAGATTTAGTGTATACAATTCTTTAGCGGCTATAGCCGTAGCACTTAATTTTGGATGCACAAGCGACAATATAAAGGATGCTTTAATAAATATAAGAGTACCAGGACGAAGCGAGTTAGTTGATAATAAATTAGGACTTACAATAATGATTGATTATGCACATACACCAGAGAGTTTAGAAAAAATATTAAACTCAGTAAAAATATATACTAAAGGAAGAGTAATTTCTGTTTTTGGATGTGGTGGAGACAGAGACAAAAATAAAAGACCTATGATGGGCGAAGTGTCTGGAAGAGTAGCTGATTATACAATTATTACGTCAGATAACCCAAGGACAGAAGAACCAAAAGAAATAGTAAAAGAGATAGAAAAAGGAATAAAAAAGACAAAAGGAAAATATGTATGTATTGTAGATAGAAAAGCAGCTATAAAAAGAGCAATAAACATGGCTAACAAGAAAGATATAATTGTTCTTGCAGGAAAAGGTCATGAACAATATCAAGAAATAAATAAAAAACGATATCCTTTTGATGAGGTTGAGATAGTAAACAGTATAATAAACGAAATCAGCTGAATGAAAGCTCTTAATATAATTGATTTTGGCGTTGTTAAACTTCGCATGCGAAAAATCCTCAGCGTACACCAAGTACGCCTCCAGTTTTTTTGCTCGTTTGCATAGCCAAAATACAATTCTATTAAAATCTACGAGATAGTAGTTGAAGAAAAAACATTTTTAACAGCAACAAAATCAATTATATTTCATTCATAGAAGGACGAAGGAGGAAAAATGTATGCAGTATCAAAATAAAATATTAATACTGTCATTTGTAGTAAGTGTAATATTAGCTTTAATAATTGTACCAATATTAAGAAAATTAAAAGTGGGTCAAATAGAGAGGCAAGAGGGGCCACAATCTCATCTAAAAAAACAAGGAACGCCAACAATGGGCGGTATAATAATAATATTAGTTTTAATAGCAGTTGGAATATTTGTATATATGGATTATAAAGTGGATCAGCTTGAGACTGCGCAAGCTATATTACCATTAATAGGCGTAGCTGTAGGCTTTGGGTTTATAGGATTCATAGACGATTTTAAAAAACTTGTATTAAAAAACACAAAAGGATTAAGCCCAAAATCCAAAATGTTTGGACTTTTAATAGTGTCAGTAGTTTATACAATAATTTTAGTAAAAGTATTTAATATAGGGACAGATATATATATACCATTTGCTAAAACATATGTAACATTACCAATTTGGTTATATGTGCCATTTGCAGTGCTAGTAATGTTAGCTGCAACAAATGCAATTAATTTAACTGATGGAATAGATGGATTATCTACAAGTGTTACAACAATAATACTTGCTTGCTTAACGGTTATATCAATATTATTTGGAATAAAAGAAGTAACAGTAGTAGGAACTATTTTAATTGGTGCATGTTTAGGATTTTTACTATTTAATCTAAATCCTGCAAAAGTAATGATGGGAGACACAGGCTCTTTGATGCTTGGAGGTGCTATAGCAGGTATTGCACTTTATTTAAAAATGCCACTATTACTATTAATTATAGCTATAATACCAATAATAGAAACATTGTCTGTAATGATACAAGTAGCATATTTTAAGAAAACAGGAAATAGAGTATTTAAAATGACGCCAATACATCATCATTTTGAATTATCTGGTTGGAAAGAAAACAAAATTGTGTCAGTATTTAGTTTAATTACTTTGGTTTTCTGCATTATAGGACTATATGCTATTTGAAAGTGTATAAAATAGTGTGTTTTATTTTAAAAGATGCTAAAAAACTTAAATTGTTTTAAGTTTTGACAAACTAAAAAAATGCATAGTCTGCTATTTTTAGTTTGAATAATAATTGTATTTTGGCGTTGTTGAACTGCACTGCGAAAATCCTTTGATGTTACAAAGTACATCTTTGGTTTTCTTGCTTGTTTGCTTAGCCAAAACAACAATTTTTTTCAAACTTGTATAAGAGAATAAGAATATATAAAATTGTTCAATTCGGAAAGGATTGATTTACAAAATGCAAAATAAAGTAAAAGGAATGAAAAAGACAAAAAATGGTCAAGTAGACTTTATATTAGTAATAATAATAATAATACTTCTATCATTTGGAATTGTAATGGTATTATCTGCAAGTGCACCTTCTGCGCTTGCAGAAACAGGTGATAGTTATACATATGTTACAAGGCAAATTGCATTTGCGCTTCTAGGATTATTTGTAATGTGGGTTGCTTCTAGATTTGATTATAAATATTTTAAGAAAATATATTGGCCAATATATTGGCTTTCTATAGGAGTGCTATTATTAGTTTTAATACCAGGATTAGGCTCATCTGGTGGAGGCGCTAGAAGGTGGATTAGTTTAGGATTTGGACAATTTCAACCTTCAGAGCTTACTAAAATAGGAATGATTATATTTTATGCAGGCTATTTGACAGATCATAAAGCAGACTTAAGAAGTTTTAAAAAGGGCTTTGTAATTCCTCTTTTATATATAATTCCACCTGTAGCAATTGCGTTATTTATTCAAAACCACTTAAGTGTTGGTGTAGTTATGAGTGCTATTACAGTTGTGATGATGCTTATGGCAGGATGCAGATTATTATATTTTGTAATAACTGGATTGGTCGTAGGAGGAAGTGGAATAACAGCTCTTATGGCATATTTCTCTATGGCAGGAGATAGTGCTGGAGATGCAAACTTTAGGATTGGAAGAATATTAAACTATATGGATCCTTGGCAAGACCCAACTGGCACTGGTTGGCAGACTATTCAAAGTTTATATGCAATAGGTTCAGGAGGTCTTTTCGGAGTAGGACTTGGAGAGAGCAAACAAAAATATCTTTATGTATCAGAACCACAAAATGACTTTATATTTTCAATATTAGCAGAAGAACTTGGATTTGTAGGTTGCATAGTTGTAATTATATTATTTGCATTATTTATTTGGAGAGGAATAATAATTGCAATGAAGGCACCAGATATGTTTGGAAGTTTAATAGCTACAGGAATTACAACATTAGTAATGGTCCAAGTTGCAATCAATATAGGAGTTGTTACAAACACAATACCAAATACAGGAATGTCACTACCATTCTTTAGTGCAGGAGGTACTGCTCTTGTGGTTTTAATGGGAATGTGTGGTATTTTGCTAAATATATCTAGATCTAGAAGTAAAGTGTAAAAGTAGCTGGAAAATAATTGAGCTTTGAAACTATTGAACTGAAAAGAGAAAGACTTCGAAGTGGCAAAAAGCACGCTTCTGATTTTACTGCTTGTTCACATAGCTGAAACGTCAATTCTTTTCTAAGCTTATAGGAAGGAATGATAAAAATGAAAGTTATAATTGCAGCTGCAGGTACAGGAGGACATATAAATCCTGGAATAGCTATAGCAAATAAAATTAAAGAAAAAGAACCAAAGTCAGAGATCATTTTTATAGGAACAAATAGAGGATTAGAAAACGATTTAGTTCCTAGAGCAGGTTTTCCTCTTTGGACAATTGATGCCCATGGAATTGAAAGAAAATTTACAGTACAAAATTTTAAAAATTTATATGCTACTTTTAAGTCAATAGGGGAAGCACAAAGATTTTTGGATAACTTTAGACCAAATGTAGTTATAGGAATGGGCGGATATATTTGTGTACCAACAGTTCTAGCAGCAAAGAAAATGAGAATACCAGTTGTACTTCATGAAAGTAACGCATTTCCTGGAATTGCAGTAAAATTATTTAAGAAAAAAGTAAATAAAATATTGGTAGGGTTTCAGGATGCAAAAGATAGATTAGAAGGAGCAAGTAATGTAGTAGTAACAGGAAATCCAGTAAAAATAAAGAAACTAGATTTGTCAGAAGAAGAAAAGAAGAAAATAAAAACCAAGTTAGGAATAAAAGAAAATAAGCCTGTAGTATTGGTTTTTGGCGGAAGCCAAGGGGCACAAAGCATAAATAGAAGTTTCCTAGAAATAATAGTAAATAAAAAAAATAAAGATTATCAAATAATTTGGGCGGCAGGACCAGGACAATATGATGAGATAAAAATTAAGCTAGATGAAGTAAACATGAATATAAACAATATAGAAAATGTAAAAATTGTCCCATACATATATAATATGGAAGAAGTAATGAATGCATGTGATTTAGTAGTATGTAGAAGTGGAGCAATGACAATTACTGAAATTTCTGTTGTAGGCAAACCTGCAATATTTATACCATATCCATACGCAACAGAGAATCATCAAGAATATAATGCTAGAGTTTTGGAAAAAGTAGGAGCAGCAAAAATAATTTTAGATAAAGATTTGAATTCTGAAAGTTTAGAGAAGACTATTGAGGAAGTAGTTTGTAATCCCAATACATTAAAACAAATGGGAAATAATGCTACAAAAGTAGCAATGCCTAATGTAGAAGAAAAAATATATGAGGAAATAAGGAAGGTAATATAAAGTACCTTTCTTTATTAGTAGGTATAGAAGATTATAAATTTTTTATTTTTATTTTCGGCCACAACTGCGTACAAACTGTAAAAACTTCGTTTAACAGTTTGTAAACTTGCCGGTCCCCACATTAAGCACTCAAATAAAAAATTTATAATCTTCTGTAATGGGATAAAAGAGCTTTGTCGAATTGTGTCGAAACATGGCATACGATTTTCCTTGCTATTTAAAGCTTTTTGTATTATAGTTAAGAAGTACGCTATTTAGAAAGGGGGAACAAATGATGGAGTACAAAAAGAGCCTTTTTGGAAGAACAGTAATTGAAAGTTCAGATTATGACGATGTTTCTGATGATATTGAACTTGAATATTACGAAACCCACAACATAGCAGGAAAGAATAATAGAAAATACGGAATTGAAGTTGTAAAAAGAGAAGAAAAGAGTGAAAAATTTAATATTGAATCAAAAATAGTAAACAATATATCTAATGAAGAAAATAAAATTAAAAGCTTACTAAAAATTCTAATGTTAAACAAAGTAACACCTATATCTGTAGATGATGTGATTTCAGATATATCAGTTTTGGATTAAACCAAAACTGATTTTTTTGGAGTAATTGTGAAAATTCTATAAATTGCTTGCAAAAATAAAAAATATGCTGTATTATACTATATAGACTATTTTTCAAAATATTGCATATAATAAGTCTATATAAATTACGAAAGGAAAAAATTATATATGGCAGATAAATTAATAATTGTTGAGTCACCTGCAAAGGCAAATACAATAAAAAAATTCCTTGGTGGAAGTACAAAAGTTGTTGCATCAATGGGACATATAAGAGATTTACCTAAGTCAAAAATGGGTATAGATATAGAACATGATTTTGAACCAGAATATATAAATATACGTGGAAAAGGAGATTTAATAAAATCTTTAAAGGCAGATGCTAAAAAAGCAAAAAAAGTGTATCTTGCAACTGACCCTGACCGTGAGGGAGAGGCTATTGCATGGCATTTAGCATATATTTTAGGAATTCCAGAAGATAGTGTTTGTAGAGTAACTTTTAATGAAATTACAAAAGAAACTGTACAAGAATCAATAAAACATCCTAGAAAAATAGATATGAACTTAACAAATGCACAACAAGCAAGACGTGTATTAGATAGAATTGTGGGATATAAGATTAGCCCTGTATTATGGAAAAAAGTAAGAAGAGGATTGTCTGCCGGTAGAGTGCAGTCTGTGGCAGTAAAGCTTATCTGTGACCGTGAAGAAGAAATTGAAAAATTCATACCAGAAGAGTACTGGAATATAATAGCTACATTATTAGATGAAAATTCAAACAAAACATTTATAGCTAAGCTATATGGCAAGAATAAAAAGAAGATAGAATTGCATTCCAAAGAAGAAGTAGACGAGATATTAAAAAATATTGAAAATGGAAAATATATTGTAACAGAAATAAAAAAAGGTCAAAAGAAAAGAACACCAGCCCCACCATTTACAACAAGTACAATGCAACAAGAGGCTTCAAGAAAATTAGGATTTACATTAAAGAAAACAATGTCAGTTGCACAAGGATTATATGAAGGTGTAAAGGTTGAAGGAAGAGGAACAGTTGGTTTAATAACATATATGAGAACAGACTCGACAAGAATATCTGATGAGGCAAGAGCAGTAGCTAAAAAGGAAATAGTAAAACTATATGGAGAAGAATACTACGAAAACAGATATTACAAAACAAAGCAAAATTCTCAAGATGCTCATGAAGGTATACGTCCAACATATGTGGACTTAAATCCGGAAGAAATAAAGGATAGTTTAAGCAAAGACCAATACAAGCTATATAAATTAATATACAATAGATTTTTAGCAAGTCAAATGCAATCAGCAGTATATGATACAATTTCTGCAAATATTGATGTAAATGAATATAATTTTAGAGCAAGTGGACAATCGCTTAAATTTAAAGGTTTTATGACATTGTATGTAGAAACATCAGATAACCAAAGTGGTGAAGATGAAGAATCTTTTGTACCAGATTTAAAAGAAAATCAAGAGGTACAGAAGAAAAAGTTAGATTCAAAGCAAAGCTTTACACAGCCACCACCAAGATATACAGAGGCAAGCTTAGTAAAAGCATTGGAAGAGAAAGGGATTGGTAGACCAAGTACGTATTCTCCAACAATAACAACTATTCTAGAGAGAAGATATATAGAAAAAGAACAAAAACAATTAATACCGACAGAACTTGGAAAGGTTGTAAATAAACTGCTTACAGAAAACTTTTCAGATATAATAAATGTAGAATTTACAGCAAAAATAGAGGAAGAATTTGACGAAGTAGCAGAAGGAAAAGAACAGTGGAAACAAGTAATACGTGAATTCTATGGACCATTTGAAAAAGAAGTAGAAAAAGTTGAGAATGAATTAGAACACGTAGAATTAGTAGAAGAAGTATCAGATGTACCATGTGATAAATGTGGAAGAATGATGGTAGTAAAATATGGAAGATTCGGAAAATTCTTAGCATGTCCTGGATACCCAGAATGCAAAAATACAAAGCCTATTGTAGAAACAATTGACGTACCATGCCCTAAATGTGGAGGAAAAATACAAGTACGTAAATCTAAGAAAAAAAGAAAGTTCTATATTTGTGAAAACAATCCAAAATCATGTGATTACATCTCATGGAACAAACCAAAGAAATAAATGTCGCAAAAGGGACAGCCCTTTTTGCGACATTTTCTAGAGTTATATGAAATTACATTTAATAGTTTGCTACTATTTAAAGATTTTGAATAAAATCTAGGAAATATGAATATGTATGTTGTAAATATTTGCTTTCGGTCCTCAACTGCGTACAAACTGTATTATGGGAAATGAGAAGTGAGAGGTGAGAAATGAGATATGTGAAATACTTTATTCTAAGTTCTCACAACACACATCACATATCTCACGTCTCAGAAATGTAAAATTGTCTGTCCCCACCTTAAGCACTCAAGCAAAATTTAAAACATACACATTGCCTAGATAAAAAAAAGCAAAAATCAAAAAGCCTTAAATAGTTACCTTTGTTCGAAAAATTGCCAGCCCTTCTCTTGCACAAGCCAGTAAAATGTGATATAATACCTTACTAGAAAAAATGAGAAGGGATATCTTAAAAATGAATAGGAATGAAGAACAATATAAGATATTTAAACAGATTGTGCATACTTTTTATCATAATGAAAAAGAGCAAGAGGAGAAAGAAAAAAGTAAAATAAATAATTTAAATATAGAGCCAAAATTAATATATGATACATTTAATAAAACATTGAAAGCAGAGTTTAAGATTGGAGATAATCAGTTATATCAAATAAAAAGTTTACCAGAATTTTTTGAAAGAATGTTAAATAAAGAAGTATATAAATATGGACCCAAATTAGAGTTCGTTCATACAGAGGAAACTTTCAAAAAAGAGTGTCTTCCATTGCTAAACTTTGTTTTGAAATATGCAGAAATAATTAAATATGCAAATGAAACTGTGGGAAGTTATAGCAAATATAATAGAACTATGAGTAATGAGTTTATAACTATTTCAAATACTGGATTAGACGAACTATTTGATGTATTGCAAGGAAAGAAAGTCCTTTTCAAAAGAGATACAGTAGAGCAGAAAATTTCTTTTGAAAATAGTAATCCAGATATAAACTTTATTATAGAGCAAGAAAGAGATGGAAACTATAAAATTACTCCAAATAAAAAAGTTTTTCCATATGACATATTCAAAGGAAAATCATATATATACTTACTTACAGGAAAATCTTTATACAGATGTGATAAGGATTTTGAAAATACTACATTAAAGCTTTTAGATATATATAAAGAAAATTATGCAGAAGTAATAAGATTTAAAAGAGAAGATTTACCTAATTTTTGTTCATTGATTTATCCTAAATTAAAGGGCAAAATATCATTGCAAAAACTAGATGATAGTTTAATTAATAAATATATACCAGAGGATTTGTTTGTTAAAATTTATTTAGACTATGATAAAAACAACTATATAACTGCTGATATAAAATTTGTGTATGGAGAGTACGAGTTTAATCCTTTAAAAGAGGAGAAGATAACTATTGCAAGAGATATTGCTAAAGAAAATGAGTATCTAGACGTGTTTGTAAATACAGGGTTTATGCTAGATAAGGAAAATAGCAGACTAATTTTAGTTGATGAAGAGAAAATTTACAATTTTTTATCTGAAGAAATTGAAAAATATATGCAAAAATTTGAAGTTTTAGCTACAGACAATTTTAAGAAAAGAGAAATAAGAAAGCCGAAAATTGGGTCAATAGGTGTTAAGCTAGAAAATGATTTGCTTAGAGTAGATTTGCAAGATATGGATTTTGATATAAAAGAAATAAGAAATATAATGCAAAAGTACACTCTAAAAAAGAAATATCATAGATTAAAAGATGGAAGCTTCCTAGATTTAGAGCAAAATGAGACTATGGACTTTATAACAGGATTGCTTGAAAATGAGGAAATCACTTATGACGAAATAAAAAAAGGAGAAATTAGGCTTCCAATCTCTAGAAGCATGTATTTAGACAGGATATTGAACAAAGTGAACACTACTGTTTCTAAGAATGAAGAATATAAGAAAATAGTAAATCAAGTATCCAAAAAGGAAATTGAGGAAGAGATAAAACTTCCAGCAGGCTTGCAAACAAGTTTGAGAAATTATCAAAAAATAGGTTTTGAATGGCTAAAAGTATTGGACAATTACAAATTTGGAGGAATTCTTGCAGATGATATGGGACTTGGTAAAACAGTTCAGTTATTAGCGGTTATCTTATCATATTTGAAAGAAAATAAAAATCCAAAACCAAGTATTGTAGTTTGCCCAAGTTCACTTTCATTGAATTGGAAGAGTGAAATAGATAAATTTGCTCCAAGTATAAAAACACTAGTTATTCATGGGACTGCAGAAGAGAGAAAAGATCAAATAAAAAGTATAAAAAAATACAACTTAGTAATTACATCATATGATTTGCTAAAAAGAGATATAGAAGATTACAAAGAAGCAAATTATGAGTTTAAGTATATAATTGCAGATGAAGCCCAATACATAAAGAACAATAGTACTCAAAATGCAAAGGCAATTAAAGAAATAAGGTCAGAGACAAGGTATGCACTAACCGGTACACCTATTGAAAATTCATTATCAGAATTATGGTCTATATTTGACTTCATAATGCCAGGCTATTTATTTAGCTACAAAAAATTTAAAGACTCTTATGAAGTTCCTATAGTAAAAGAAAATGATAGTTTTATTATGGAAAAATTAAAAATGTTAATAGAGCCATTTATTTTAAGGAGAACTAAAAAACAAGTTTTGACTGAATTACCAGACAAAACAATAAGTGTGCTTAACAATGAAATGCAAGATGAGCAATTAAAGATATATAAATCATATATGGCGAATGCTAGACAAGAAGTGAAAGAAGAACTAAACAAAAATGGATTTGAAAAAAGCCAAATCAAAATATTGTCACTATTAATGAGATTAAGACAAATTTGTTGCCATCCATCTCTATTTATATCAAACTATAAAGGAGAGAGTAGCAAGCTAAACCAATGTATAGAAGTATTAAAAGATGCTATAGCATCTGGACACAAAATATTGTTATTCTCAGGTTATTCTAGCATGCTAGAAATCATAGAAAATAGCTTAAAAAAGGAAGATATAAAGTACTTCAAATTAACAGGACAAACCAAAGTAGGAGATAGAATAAAACTTGTTGAGGAGTTTAACAACAATGACGACATAAAAGTGTTTTTGATATCACTTAAAGCAGGTGGAACAGGCCTCAACTTAATAGGAGCTGACATGGTAATACATTATGATCCATGGTGGAATTTGTCAGCAGAAAATCAGGCTACAGATAGAACATACAGAATAGGACAGAAAAAGAATGTTCAAGTGTACAAACTAATTACAAAGGACTCTATAGAAGAGAGAATTTATGAATTGCAACAAAAGAAAGCAAACCTTGCAAAGGCAATGCTTTCTACAGAGCAAACATTTATAAATAAACTTACTAAGGAAGATATTATGGCATTGTTTGAGTAACCGTTGCAATAGAATTGCATTTTGGCGTTGTTCTACTACAGTTATTCATAAAAGTCTAGCAATGTATGTTTATAAATTCTCATTTTCGGCCCCAAGCTGCGTACAGTCTGTAAGAAAGAACACAAGAGATATGCATACTTTCTACCATGAATAAAAAACAAGTTTTTTATTCATGAGTATTTTTTCTACAGACTGTAACTTGTCGGTCCCCACCTTAAGCACTCAAATGAGAATTTATAAACATACATTGCTAGACTAAAAACGATAGCTGTGTAAATAGTTGTAGGCAGGATTTGAAAAATGGAGGAAGTATGAAAGAATATATAACAGTAATAGGTGGCGGATTAGCTGGCTCAGAAGCGGCATATCAAATTGCAAAAAGAGAAATAAAGGTAAAGCTTTATGAAATGAAACCAGATAAATTTTCACCAGCACATAGTAATACAAATTTAGCAGAAATTGTATGTAGCAATTCATTTAAATCAAATTTACATACAAATGCATGCGGATTGTTAAAAGAAGAATTACGCATGTTGGATTCACTTTTAATAAAAACAGCGGATGAAGTAGCTGTTCCAGCAGGACAAGCGTTGGCTGTAGATAGAGAAAGATTTTCACAAGAGATAACCAAAAAGTTAGAAAGTTTAGAAAATGTGGAAATCATAAGGAAAGAAGTAGGCAAAAGTGGAGATAGAAACACAGAAACAAATTTTTTGGAAAGTAAAGATAATAATGATGAAATAAAGTCTATGCCAACAGAAATGGAAAACAGTAAATCAACGAAAGAGAATAATATAGAATGCGGTGTTGAGCAAAAAGATGTAATTTCATTAGAACAACTTTCAAAAGATGGAATAGTAATTATTGCTACAGGTCCACTAACTTCAGATGCATTATCTTGGGAGATAGTAAAGCTTACAGGAGATGAGGGATTACATTTCTATGATGCTGCAGCCCCTATAATAGAAAAAGAAAGCATAGATATGAGTATTGCTTTTTGGGGAGATAGATATAGCCAAGAAAGAGGTAAAGATGAAGATGTAGAAACGTGGCAAGAAAGAATAAAAAATAGTAATGAAAATAACTATATAAATCTTCCAATGAATAAAGAAGAGTATGAGAAATTTTGGAATGAACTTGTAAAAGCAGAAGTGGTAGAACTACATAATTTTGAAAAAAGAGAGATTTTTGAAGGTTGTATGCCTATAGAAGTAATGGCAAAAAGAGGAATAGACACATTGAGATATGGCCCACTAAAACCAGTTGGATTTACAGACCCTAGAACAGGTAAAAGACCATATGCAATTGTACAGCTAAGACAGGACAATAGTGAAGGAAATTTATTTAATATGGTAGGTTTTCAAACAAATTTGAAATATGGAGAGCAAAAAAGAGTATTTAGCTTAATACCAGGACTTCAAAATGCAGATTTTGCGAAATATGGTGTAATGCATAGAAATACATTTATAAATTCACCAGAATTACTTGATGAAACATATAACCTAAAGAAAAATAGGAATATATTTTTCGCTGGACAGATAACTGGTGTAGAGGGATATGTAGAATCAATAGCATCAGGATTAGTTGCAGCATTAAATTCAGTGGAAATGTATGAAAGATTAAATAGAGAAGAGCAAAGTAGGACAAATATAAAAACGACAAATATGTCGCGAAAAGGCCTGTCCCTAATGCGACAAATTACATTTCCGAAAGAGACAATGATAGGTGCTTTATCAAAATATATTGCTAGCGAAAACAAAAACTTTCAACCAATGAATGCGAATTTTGGAATATTACCAGAACTTCCTGAGAGAATAAAAGATAAAAAACTAAAATATGGAAAATTGGCAGATAGAGCATTAGATAAATTAAGTGGAATATTACAGTAATATTACAAAATTATGACATTTTTATGACATTTGGGAAAAGTGTTGAAATATTTCAAATTTATTGTTAAACTTTAAATGTAAAAACACAACAGTTAGTGTACATAAAAAATTGACACTGATACTATGTTGTGGTATAATTAAATATAGGTTTGACTAAAGATACGAAATACATCACAAACTAAATTAGTAATAAATTTGTGAGGGGAGGAAGCCAATAATTAAGTTGGCAAATGAATATGGAATATAACGATGTAGTAAAAAAATTAAATGAATTGATTGAAAAAATTAAGATAGCTGAAGAAAAGGCTGATAAGGAACCTGAGATTAAAATCGAAGATGAAAATATGGATTATACAGAGCAATATTTAAAGACAGAAGAAATTACAAAAGCTAATGCTAATACTCCTGAAAAATTAAAAGAAGAGTTTGATAAAACTGTAGAAGATTCTTTAAAACAATTTGAAACTGAAAAAAGCAAATTGGAAAAAGAAATAGAAGATAAAATATCAAATACAGAAGATTATAATTCTATTTATTTGGTTGGTGAATTACAAACTAAGGTGAGTACATTAACTGAACAAATTAATAATATAAAAGAAATTAGCGACAAAGAAAATGAAAGAGAAGAATTAGTAGGAATAAAAAAGGAAATTATTGCTGAAGAGTTAGCAAAACTTGAAGTTAGAAAGCAAGAACTTGAAAAAGAAATTGAAAGTAAAACTGACGAAAATGATTATATGGGACAATATATGCTTGGAAATCTTCAAGCAGAATTGCATGATATAAATAAGCAAATAGCAATCTTAAAATCTGGTAACTTTACAAAACAACAAATAGATAGAGCTATAGTTGAAATAGACAAATTAAAACAAGAAAAATCACAATTAGAAAACAAAATAAATTCTATAGACGAAAATGATGTAAATGGTATATATTTATCAGGAGAACAGCATAATCAATTAGATAAGGTAAATGCTAAACTTAAAAGATTATCTGTATTTAATGCAGACATAGAAAAAAGGAATGATCAAGAGCAAGCTAAAAAGATTGAAAAACCAAAACCAGTGGAAAAGCCAATTGAACAACCAATAAATATTACGTCACAATTAAAGGTTGTATACAATAGAGAGTCAAACAAATATGAGTTAGTAGATGAAATAAGAAAATATAAACAAGAATTTACATTAAATCAAAATCTATTAAAAAAGAAAAACATAGCTGAATTAGTAGATAGGATAGAAGACGAAAGAGGTAAAGAGTTCACTTTTGAGATATCTAATATGATAGATGCTAATTTATACAATTGTCTATTAGAATATGATAAAGTTGCAGGAACCAACAGAGCAGGTGAATATATTGAGAGCTTAGATGGAAATGGTAAATCTAATTTAGATGTTACTTATAATTTAAAAGGAAAAAGAACTTTAGGAATTATAAACAATTTTAGACAAAATAGAATGGCAAAAAGAAGTGAAGATTTTATTGGGGCAAAAGTTGAGAGAAATGAGAATGCAATTACTAAAGCTATTAAAGATTTGTTTAAAAGAGTAAAGACTAAGTCATTACTAAGTCCTGAACAACAACCTGTACACGATAATGGTATTAAAGATGTTAATGGACAAGAAATACCTTCAAAAGATTTAGACGAAAAAGAAGCTTTCTCAAGTAGAATAAAAGTTAATCAATATAGTAATCCAGAGATAGCATCTTATGTAAATGCGTACATGACAAGAGGTGAGCAAACTGAGGAAAAGGATATTAATGCAACTAATAAAGCAGAATACTTACAACAACTAAGGGAAGAAGGATTATCTGAGAATGAAATTACTGAAATTTCAGAGAAAATAGAGATGCAAGAAAGCAAAAGCAATCAAACACAAGGAATGAGTAGATAGGAGTGTGATTGAAATGATGTATCCTTATTGTAAATATGCTGATGAAACAGAAGTGGTTTTTTCTCATATTATGAAAAATGATAAAGGAGAAGAGATTATACATGTACATTTTGAAAGAACAACTGAACATGGATTTGATAGTGTAAGATTTGAATTACCAAGCTGTAGAATACTATATAAAGATGGAAATTATGCAGATGAAGAAATAGAAACATTTAGAACAGTAGTAGAAAGAGGGCTACCATCATTTTATAGATGGGCAAGGCAAGGAGGGATTCGTATTGCCTAATATATTGGAAGTTATGCGGATATAGGATTTATTTCTGGTCAAACGAAAATTATGAACCTATTCACGTACATATTTCAAAAGGAAAACCTATACAGAATTCCACTAAAGTTTGGTTGACTAAAAGCGGAGGATGTGTTCTAGCTAATAACAAAAGTAAAATTGCTAGTAAAGATTTAGGAGAATTGCTGGAAACTATAGTTAATAATTATTTCTATATAATAGCGGAGTGGAAAAAGCATTTTCCGGATCAGGGAATAAAATTTTATTGTTAAATAAAAAAATAAATGCCTTAATAATGAGAAAAGTTCGAATAAATGTTGACTTGAAGGGCAAAACGTGATAAAATATTACCGTTAGTATAAAATGCTTATACTGACGGTAATTTTATTGTATATGAAAAGAGGTGAAATTTAAGTGCCAACAATTAATCAATTAGTAAGAAAAGGAAGAAAAAGTTCTACAACAAAATCTACAGCACCAGCTTTACAACATGGATATAACTCAAGAAATAAAAGAGTAACAAATAAAAGATCACCACAAAA